>JAGLTB010000018.1 GCA_023270155.1 Candidatus Heimdallarchaeota archaeon
CGTAAAAGATTAAGGTAAAATCAGTTAGTTTAAAAACCTCTATTTTTCTTTTTTTTTGTTATGAAAGACACGTCTAGTTGGAAGAATTATTGTATATTATTCGATATGGATGGTGTACTTATCAGTCTTAAAGCTAGATGGATTGACCCTGTAGAGCAAGTTATTGAGAAAATCAATCCTAATTTTGATAAAAACAAAATCGCTCAACATGCTCCTTCTCTTCTACTTATCCATGGAGGAAGAAGTGCGAATATCATGTTTAAAGGCATTCTGGAGATTTGCAAAATTGGAGGACTCTCAAAATTTCAAACATTTCGAGTATTAGTGAATTTATTCTTTTCAATCCTTTCAAAAAAGAAATGGCCAATTGTTCCATTTGAAGAAACAATAGGAACTTTGCAGCAATTAAGAGAGATGGACATCAATTTAGCATTGATTACTTCTGCTTCAAAACATACTCTCAGAAGAGTAAGAAAGGAATATCCTAAAATATACGATGTATTTGATTGCATTGTTACAAGAAATGATGTTCGTTATACAAAGCCATCACCTGAACAAATTCTCCTTGCCCTTGAAAAGCTTAACATCCAAAATGAAAAATCTGTAGTCATTGGTGATTTCATGAGTGATATACAAGCAGGTAAAAATGCTGGGACAAAAACTATAGGGGTATTAAGTGAATTTGCTGAAATAAGTCAATCATATATAGAAAGTACAAATCCAGATTTGATCATATCCAGCATAACTGAAATTCCTAATCTCTTACCTAGGGTCTTTTCAGTTTAGTAGGTAAAATAAAAAGAAAAAGATTAAGAAGGAAAACTTCAAAAAGATATTAGAAAGGATGAATTGACTAACATGAAGAAACAATTTAGATTTCCCGAAAAATGCCTTTACCATTCTACATACGTTTGGCTAGAAGAAATGGGTAGAGGTGTCATTCGTATGGGAATTACAGACTATGCTCAATTCTCACTTGACGATATTATCGCTATAACTCTTCCTGAGAAGGGAATCTATATAGAAAAAGATGAAGAGATAATATCAATTGACTCCATTGAAGAAACATTCGTCATCACAGCTCCTATTAGTGGTACTATAGATGAAATTAATGAAGAATTAAGACAATCACCTGAGCTTCTCAATGAAAGTCCATATAAAGAGGGTTGGCTTCTTGAAATGGAAATTGGAGATAACGATGATCTTGATTTATTAATGGATGCGGATGAAGTTCTAGACACATATCAAGAAGAAATCGAAGATGAAGAATCAGAAGACGAAGATTTCGAAAAAAACATTGGTGAACACGACCTCGAAAGCGAATTTTAAGGTTGATAGTCTCATTTTTTGATTTTGTTTATTCTAGAAAGTTTTAAATATTTTACAAAATACTTTATAATACCGTAAAATGGGGCGTATCGTGACTTGGAATTTCATTAACTCTTTCTAAAGTGCCCGACTACAACAACTTAAAGGTAATTAGTTTTTTATATCAATATTTTAGGAGTGTTAGACAATGAGTAGTGTAAAGAAGAAAATTTCGTTAGCACCGGAAGTAGTAAAACTCTATAAAGAAATTAGCATGAAAGACGAAATATCAATTGATGAATTGAAGGACGTCACAAAGCTAGATCATGGGAAACTCGAATATCTACTTGGAGCTCTAACTTCAAATAATCTTGTTGAAAGGATTATAGAGGTTAAGAAAAAAGTTCTCTTAACTGAAGCAGGTGAAATTGCTGCAGTAAATCAATTAGTAGAACGAAGAATCCTATCTGTTTTAAAAGAAAATCAACCAATTAATTCTTCTGAACTTTCAAAATTATTAGATACTGATAATAGAGAAATGAATGCTGGGATTGGTTATCTGAAAAAACAGGGACTTATTGACATTGTTCAAGGACAGATCTCTTTATCTCAAAAAGAGGTAGAAGTTAGCAAGGATATACAGGAAATCTTAGTTGAACTTTCCAAAAGAAACAAAGTAGATATTCAGAATTATGAAAAAACATTACTTCAAAGAAATTTGATAGCAATTGAAGATGAGAAAAAAATAATCATTAAAGCGATTGTTAAGTTTGAAGAAATGAAAACGAATATAGTTGAAACATCTGATATCAGTAGATTAACTCCAGAAATGATTAGAAATGGAACTTGGAGAAAAACAAAATTGCGTGAATATAATCTAGATGTTTCCCCTCCTGAATTCTTTACAGGTAGAAAACAACCATATGCAAGATTCTTGGATGAGGTTAAACAGAAATTAGTTGCATTTGGATTCCAAGAAATGCGAGGTCCGATTGTAGAGCTTGAATATTGGAATTTTGATGCTCTATTTCAAGCTCAAGATCATCCATCAAGGGAATGGTCAGATGTATATAGAATCGCTAAACCTAGTAAAGGAAAATTACCGGAGGAAGATCATGTTAAGCTTGTTCAGAAAGCTCATGAAAATGGTTATGATACTGGAAGCAAAGGTTGGCGATACAAGTGGGATCCAATGAAGAGTGCTCGTCTAGTTCTCAGAGCTCAAGGAACTTCTGTGAGTGCAAGAACTCTCGTAGGTTTACCAATCCCTTCAAAGTATTTTAGCATATCTCGATGCTTTAGACCAGATACAACAGACACTACCCATCTATCAGAATTTAATCAAGCTGAAGGAATTGTTTGTGATCCGTCTATTACTTTTCGAGATTTATTGGGTATTCTCGAAACTTTCGCAATTGAAATATCAGAAGCTCCGAATTATACATTCAAGCCTGATTATTATCCATTCACTGAACCATCAGTGGAATTAAGTGTAAAAGATCCTAAAATAGGACACGTTGAATATGGTGGTGCAGGAATATTCCGACCTGAGGTAACAAGACCATTTGGTATAGATGATCCAGTAATTGCTTGGGGTTTAGGTGTAGACAGATTGTTTATGGTTAAGTATGGAATAACTGACATTAGAGAACTTTATAGCTATAAACTCGATTGGTTGAGATCAGCTAGGATGTCGTGAGGTGAAAAAATGGTATCTATAAAAGCAAGTTATACAAAAATACTGGAATTTCTAGGTAAAGAACTATCGATGGAAGAGTTAGAAGATCTGTTATCATTCACAAAAACAGAGATTGATGATTACGTCAAAGAGGAAGACATGCTTGTCCTTGATATTAAGACGAGTAATCGTCCTGATCTTTGGTGTGTTGAAGGAATGATTAGAGAAATAAAAGGAATTTTAGATATGGAAAAAGGCATTCCTTCTTATGAAGTGGAACAGAGTGGTTTCAGTGTCAAAGTTGATTCAGCTTTAGCTTCATCTAGGCCTTATATTGCCTGTGCAATAGCAAAGAAAATCAATTTAGATGATTTCCATATTAAACAGCTAATGCAACATTCGGAGAAAATAGATAATTCTTATGGCAGAAAGAGAAAAAGGTCATCTATTGGAATGTATAATCTTTCAATGATTCAAAATCCAGTACTTTACGAAACTGCTCAAAAATCTCATAAATTCATTCCACTTGGGTATGAAAAAGAAATGTCTTTAGATAAGATACTTGATGAGCATGAAAAAGGATTAGAATTCGGGCAAATAGTTAAAGATTATGGCATCTATCCTATCTTGCTATCCGCAGATGGAATGACCCTATCCTTACCTCCAGTAATTAATAGTAATGATGTTGGTCGAATTACTGAAGATACAACTGAATGTTTAATCGAAGTAACTGGCACCAATTTCGAGACAGTAAATGTAGTTCTCAATATTCTATGTCAAACAATGGCTGACCATGGAGCAGAAATCTATAGTGTTGTTATTGAATATCCACCTGAAATTCATAAAGAACATGTTATTACTCCATTACTAGAACTTGAAAGCATTACTGTAAAACTAGATACAGTTGAAAAATACCTAGATGTAAAAATAAATGCTAAAAAAGCAAAAGAACTAATGCAGAAAAGAAGATTCGAGTGTAAGGAATTAAAAGATAATGAGATTGAAGTATTAATTCCCCCTTATCGAAAAGATATACTACATTGGGTAGACATAGCAGAAGAGCTTGCAATAGCGTTGGATTATAACAAAATAGGTCCAACAAAATGGACAGTATTAACAACTGGAGGTCTCCTTCCAGAAACTGAAAGCGAAAATGTTGTAAGAGAAATTTTAGTAGGAGCTTCTGGTATCGAATTAGTTACCAACATACTTACTGATCCAAGTATTCTGACTACTAATGTTAACCTCGACAAGCAAGAATTAGTGATTATTGAAAATCCAGTCAGTCAAACATCCAGTGTTCTTAGAAATCAGATATTTCCTAATCTGATAAATGTGGTTTCAAAAAATACTCACGAACCCTATCCTCAGATTATTTTTGAGGTTGGTGAAGTAGTTAAAATGGATAAGAATGATGTTTGGACTCAAACCAATGCTGCCTTTTGCATTGCAGATGCAGATGCTAGTTTTGAAGATGCACATAAAAGACTTCATCATCTTATGAAACTGCTAAACACCGAATATAAAATCGAAAATACAACTCACCCCTCCTTTACAGATGGACGCTGTGGAATGATAAGTATTGGTGATATCCAATGTGGAATTATAGGAGAGATTAACCCACTTATACTTGAGAAGAATCAAATTTGGGTTCCTGTAGTTTGTTTTGAAGTAGAATTACCTAGCATTCCAACACTCAAATGTAAGATAAAGAAGACTTTCTAGTTGTTAATTTAAGAACTAGTTTTTCTCCTTCCCTTTTTCTGATTTTTCGAGTTCGATGATTCTATCCCAGACTAAATCCATCATTTTACTTATTGCTTCGCTGCTATTGGAAGTTTCTATCATATGTAAACCTAATTTTGTAGCTTCTTCCACAAGGTATGTTTGTATATTTCTAATATCAGAAAATGCTGAAATATATCTATCAGCACTACGTTTTTCTATTGATGAACCTCTAGCTAGAATTCTTGTTGAATGTTCCTCTTCATCTTCCAAATAAAGAAGGAACATCAAAATGTGTGGTTTTTCAAGAATTGAGGTTTGAAGAATATTCGGTGCTAAATGCACACCCTCTATTATTGTGCTTTCTCTTGAATATAGGGCTGATTGAATAGCTGCCTCTACACCTACTATTATGTGTCTACACTGTTCTTCATAACCTACTATTGACTGCCTTAAAATCGGATTTAGTTTTGATTTGAGATGTTTATGAGCATCATAGCTACTACAATGCAATTCAGGAACTAGTTTTGGAGAAATTGCCTGTCGAAGAATCTCTCTGATCATATCAGTTCCAATAATACTTGATATTTCCAATCTTTGAGAAAGACGAGATGATATTGTGCTTTTACCTATCCCTGGAACACCTGCAATTAGTATAATGATAGGTTTATAATTTTTCTCTCCTTCATGGATTTTGTATCTTTCTGCTAATCGTTTATCAATCTTCTCGATTTCATCAGTTATTGTTTTAATGAGTTTTTTTCGTGAAACAGGCTCATCTAAATCTCCCATAGTTTGTTCAACATGGTTAGCAATTTCCATTGCTACATTAGCATTCATTCCAATTGAAAATAATGAAGAAGAAAGTATCCCTTTAGAGAAATATTCAATTTTATCTTTTCCTCTCCGAATCTTTAGAAAACCATTGGAAACGTTGCTGCTCATTAATAATAGGATAGTATAACTCATCTAAAAATGTAACTTTTGAGAATGTAAAAGCAATTATGAAGATAAATGAGACAAAATGTTTGATTTATATGATATATCTATTCTTCATTAAAACGCAAAAATTCTTAATAGTGGTATAACTAATACACTTAAGGTGATTAACCAATGGGTACTGAACCTCAAATACAAATTAAAGGAAAACCTGATCAGCTTTTTTCTAGAGGTTTATTAGCAAAGAAATTGGAATTAGTAGGTTTTAGTCCCTCTGATGGTTACGAATTTTCAATACAGGTTCATAATGAAATATTAAAACAAAAAAAGAACGAAATTACTAAAAAGCAATTAGATGAAATTGTGAGTAATCTCTTGAATCAGAATTACACAAAAAGACTTGCTGGACAATATAAGAAAATAGAAAACTGGAGAGATTCAAAAATTCCATTGTGGATATTAATCTCTGGTGCTATAGGCGTTGGAAAAAGTACAATTTCAAGACAAATAGCAGGAGATTTAGGTATTCAGCATGTTGTAGGCACTGGAATTGTTCGAGATATTCTTCAAAAAGTACTTTCCGCTGATATAATGCCTGAACTTCATTCTTCTTCATATAAGGCTTTTCAGACATTAAGACCAATCTATAGTAGTAGATTTGAGGAAGTTATTTTAGGTTTCGAAAATCATTCAAAATTTGTTAATATAGGAGTTGAAGCTGTTCTTTCAAGAGCTGAAACTGAATCAGTATCAATTTTAGTTGAAGGTGAGCATCTTTTACCTGCCTTTTATGAAGATACTATTCTGAAAAAACCCAATGTGCTCTACATTACAATTGCTACTCCAGATGAATCACTGCATAAAGAAAATCTAAGTGCTCAATATACAAAAGAAAAAGAGGAATTACTCAGCCATTTTGAGCAAATTAGAAAAATACATGATCATCTAGTAAACGAAGCCAAAATACGCAAGCTCAATTTAGTACTATCAGAACGAGGAAAGAAACCTATTGGAAGAGTAAGACAGTTGGTTGTGGAAAAGATTACTTCCTTAATTGCATATGAATAGCAATTCTTTAAAATTGTTACAAGAATCAACCATAGCCAATGATGTAGTTGCAACGATCTGAACCCTGATGATCGACTTTTGGCTGAGGCACCATTTGTGGTAAATATGACTAAATACTGCTATATTCACACAACAAAGGAATCTTTCAAGGAATGCGAGAATTGCGGAAATAACATATGTCATGATTGCTCTGAAAAGTACTGGCATACTAATGCTATTTCAGCTATGTTCTCTCCTCAGAAACAGACACAACAGGAAATGTCTTATTGTCCAAGCTGTCTAAGAAAAGCTAAAATCAGAAATGCAATAATTACAGGTTTTCTTCTTGTAGTGATCTTAGGTATAATTATATTTACAATTATATTCGCTAGATTCGGATTTTAAAATAGTACAACTAATATTTCTAACCAGTGTTAGTTTTACAATTATTATGTTGATTTTTCTTCTTCTTCTAAATCTTCAGAATCATCAATAATTTCATACTCTGCATCTATCGTTTTGATTTCCTTTTCAAAATCTGCTTTACAAATTGGACATTCTGTAAGATTGCTGGATATTAAAGAACCACAAGAAAAACAAGTGATAGGAAAAAACTCGTCTTCAGACCAGTCATATGTATATGGTTTTTTACCCCAGGTTCTTGCTCTCCATTTTTCTAAATCTACTTCTCCATCTTCTCCAAGAAATTCTTTGAAATCAACATCAGATATATGAGTCATGCGTTTTCTTAGATAATATTGGTAAATTGCTAGAATTGATGGAAAAATAATGAAATGCGTAACCAGAAACACTGTATAAAAAATACCTAATGATTGTTGCAGATCATTTAGAATGAAGGAAATAATTAAAACAAAAATAAGGGAATAAACTCCCGCTGTAATAACTTCTGCAATTGCAAAAGATATTATTGAAAATCCTACTATCTTTAGAATATCAAAGAATACTTGTTTTGAGTTCTCAAACTTAGTAAACCCCTTGAAATCTAACTTCAAATACTCTATAAATGTTCTAAACGATCCTATTCTAGTTCTTGTTAAGAGAAATGTTAGTGGGATTATTACTAATAGAGAAAATAGAAAGATTAAGAAAATAAACCACCATCGATTTGCAATAAATCCTAGAAAACTAACAATACTGCTCTTATAGCCTAGAAAAGTTAAATCGTAATCTCTAAGGAGCGGATATATTCCCCCTGATAAACCAAAAATGAACAATAAGAAATAAAAGAAGATCACAAAGGTTGCAATTATATTAGCGAAATCTTGATTTCTTTTTCGCATTCTTACTTTCTGAGAATCCCATAGATAAATAGCTTCGACGATAGAAGGCATTTAGCATTTATAGGAATTATAATATAATAAATCTTATCTAAATAGTTCTGAAAAAAGGGTTTTTAAACAAACTTTACGACACTGTTTCATCAAATGATCTCTATAGGAATTGAATGTTCGGCTGACAAATTAGGAATTGGAATCGTAGATGTAAATGGAAATATTTTAGCAAACATTAGAAAAACCTACAAACCTCCACATGGTAGTGGAATCCATCCAAGAGAAGCTTCAGAGTTTCATTCAAATAATATGTCTCAAGCAATTGATGAAGCATTCAAACAGGCATCAATCAAGCCAAGAGAGATTGATCTAGTTTCATTTACAAAAGGTCCTGGTTTAGGACCATGCTTACGTATAGGCGCAGTTACTGCAAGAACCCTTTCACTTGCTCTAAACAAACCGTTAATGGCTGTAAACCATCCAATTGCCCATGTAGAAATTGGAAGGTTAGTTGGGAAACTTAGTGATCCGGTCGTACTTTATGTAAGTGGAGGAAACACACAAATTATTGCTTTTTCGGAAGGAAGATATCGTGTTTTCGGAGAAACGATTGATATTCCTGTTGGAAACTGTTTAGATGTTTTTGGTCGTAAAGCTGGATTAAGTGACCAACAAATGCCTATGGGAAGAGTAATTGAACTTAAAGCAAAGGAAGGTAAAAATTACATCTCGGTTCCCTATGTAATAAAAGGAATGGATGTTTCTTTTTCCGGAATCTTAACTCATGTATCTCGGTTATATGAAAGCAAAGAATATTCAATAGAAGATCTATCTCACAGTTTACAGGAAACTGTTTTTTCTATGCTGGTAGAAGTGACGGAAAGAGCTCTTGCTCATACAAAGAAATCTGAAGTATTGGTTACCGGTGGTGTAGCTTCAAACGAACGCTTAAAGGAGATGCTAAATGATATGGCCTTATCTCATGATGCTACTTTTAGGGGTTTAGATGCTGATTTAGCTTTAGACAACGGTGCAATGATAGCTTGGTTGGGTTTGATAATGAAAGGAGCGGGAGAGAAGACAAATTTTGAAGATACATTAGTTGATCAACACTTTCGTCCAGAAGAAGTCGAAGTAACCTGGAGATAATCATTTTGAAAGACAATTCAAAAGCTTTAATCTTTGATTTCAGCAAGAAGAATTTTTACAGTCTCACTCCCTTGATATCAACGATTGATGATGATGAAAATCTGGGAGGTTTAGATCTAATTTTAGCTGATAAGCTAGATGTAGGAGTTATAAAAAGAGAATTGAAGAAATATGATGAAATCATTATAGGTACTTCTTTTCGAACAGCTCAACTTCCTGACATATATGAGAGAATGAAATTGATTTATTCCAATCTCAAAACTTCTGATCTGGAGAAAATAAACTTTATTGCAGGTGGAAGCCATCCTTCAGGAGATCCTTTAAGCACATTGAAAATTGGTTTTGATGCAGCTTTTATTGGTGAAGCTGAATCATCATTATCCACTTTTTTGGATGCATTTTTGCAACAAAAAGATTTACTCTCTACACCAGGAATTGCATATTTAGATGATAAAAATGATGAACTGAAGAAAAATCCAAGACCTCCTGCAATAGTTTTAGATGAATACCCCTTTATTTCTGCAAAAAGAGGACTTCACCCTCCTTTAGAGATTTCAAGAGGGTGTGCTTTTGGATGTACTTTCTGCCAAGTACCAAATTTATTCCAAAGACAAGTACGTCATCGTTCTCCTGATGTTATTATTAACGCTATAAAATGGATGCTCCCCAGGAGATTGAATGACATCCGATTCATAACTCCTAACTCCTTTGGTTATATGTCATCGAAGCCAAGATATGTTAATGAGGAAGCGATACTATATCTTCTTTCTTCAATAAGATCAATGGATGGAATCAGAGATATTTTCTTTGGAACTTTTCCAGGGGAAGTAAGACCTGAGACTGTTACTGAAGATTTTATGAATAATATCAAACCATATTTATCAAATAGAAGAATCTCTGTTGGTCTTCAATCCGGTAGTGATAAAGTGCTCAAAAAAATCCGCAGAGGACATTCAGTTAGAGATGGTCTAGACGCAATTAATATTCTCCTTTCCACAGGCTTCACTCCCGTTGTTGATATTATAATAGGAATACCTGGTGCAAGTGAAGAAGATGAGCAATTGACTATGGAACTAATGAATAATTTCATTGAAGAAGATGTCGTATTCAGAGCGCATGTGTTTATGCCTTTACCAGGAACTGCTCTTGAGAAAACAGAATATTCTCCAGTTTCTTCAAAAATCAAAAAAACATTGGGTAGATTAATCTCACAAGGAAAAATAGAAGGGAGTTGGTCTCAACAGGAAATATATGCAAAAGACACTTGGAGTACAATCAAAAGAATATATGATTTACCCCCAATTAAGAGAGAAGATACTCACTAATAAGTGCTTCTTCTTTTAGGTGTCTCCCACGAGCTTCGACTTTTACTGCTCTGCGTAGAACACTTTTTGCATTTTTCATAGTTATATAATATCCCATCTGAAAAGACTCAAACAATTCTTTGCTGATTACAGTGTGTGTGCTTATGAAGCATTTCTTCATAAGTAAAATATCAACTGCTTTATCTTCAACAGCATTAGAGATTTTACCTAATCCAAAATCTATGAAAGTAATTTTTTTCTCAGTATCGCTCATTATGTTGCTTGTAGTCAAATCACCATGAATTATGTCATTTGAGTGAAGTTTTCCTACTTGCTGTCCTATTTCATTAACTAATTCTTGTTTTTCTTTGATAGCAATCTGTTGTTTTAGGATTTTCTTGACTAGTTCCCCCTCAATTTCCTCCAATATTATTGTTGTATTAGGGATATCAATCTCATATACGTAAGGTGTTCTTACACCTATTTTTTTAGCTTCAATTATTAAACGAGATTCTGAGATTGTTCTACTTTTTCTAAGTTCTTGATCAATTTGAGGTATCCTATATTTCTTAGGTATTCTAATTTTCTTAATAACATTGAATCCTAACCAGTTGTCTTTTACAAGAATAGCTTCAGCTCCCCATTCTTCTGCTCTTGAATTACTATCCTTTGTTTTTGTTTCTTTATGCAATCTTCATCCTCTCTAGTTTTTCCAATGCAACTATGATTTGATCACCTTTTGATTTGTCAAGAATTTCTCCATCCAGTTTAACTATTCCTTTATCTTCAATCACTGAACCAATAACATCAAATGGTATTTCCAATTTTAGAAGAAAAGTTCCCAATTCTTTTATCTTTGCTTCATCGATACAAATAACTAAAACTCCGGAAGATATGATTCTATAAGGATTGAAATCTAACCATAAGGCTAATTTTTGTAGTATAGACGAAATTGATGGTTTCTTATCCAATTCTATTCCAAATTTCCTATAAGCAACAATCTCTGTCAATGAACCATAAATCCCTCCCTCTGTAGTATCGTGAATAAGAGAGGGTTTGAATTGTTTATTAATTTCAAGAGCTAGTTCTGCTACACAAAGAAGTTTTCCTATCTTATCTCCCTGCTTTATCTCTTCTTCAGATAAAACATCTTGAATAATATTTCCTGCTTCCGTTAATATTATCCCAATCCCCTCAGCACCTACTTGCCCTACCACAACTATTTTCTCCTTTGCTTTCAACTCACTTAGAACTGCAAAATCAGATGGAACAAATCCTAGCATATGACCGGAAACTACACATGTTCTAACTGCATTCGAAATTTCAGTATGCCCTCCTAAGACACTAATTTCCAAATCGTAACACTGTTCATGAATCTGTTTCTGGATATCCGAGATTCTATCAAAAGATGTTCCTGGAGGAACTATAATTGTTGCTAAAAAACCGTAAGGCTTGGCTCCTGAACATGCAATATCATTAGCATTTACAATTACTGCATATCTACCCGGTTCTGGAGTTGGGAACGTTATAGGGTCTGATTTTTCTACTAACAGTACTTCAGAATCTGAATTGTAAAATTCTTTTACTCTCATCATTGCTTTATCTAAATCTATAACAGCTGCATCCCCTCCAACCTCCCCTGCTAAAACTATACCTTCATTTTCAAAACCTTTAAGCTGCAATATTTTTTCAAGTTGTGAAATTGGTAATTTTCCTTCTTCCATTAAATGTTCTTAGAAAATAAAATTCTAAAGGTTTTCTGCCTTGAATATCAATTTATTATGTACGATGGGAAAGTAAAACTAGAATCCCATAGTATTCAAAATGTGTTTTACTATCTTGAATTTATATCCTACATTAATGACATCGTTAACATTGGTTGTCATGCCAATCAATAATTTACCTTCCGAACAATCCTCAACTATAATTTGCACTACTCCCGCATTAAGTGCTTTTATTTCATCCTCTGATCTAATCATTTCATAGATAACTCGTGGAAATTTGGTTATTGTTTCCAGAACGTAGATTATCTTTCTCTCTTCAAGATTTCCAGCGTACAACTCTCCCATTACTCCGTCTTCCTTTGGAAAAATATATGCTGAAGCAGCAGATGCGTTACATCCTCTTATCGAAGAGAATAGCAAAGAGGTGATTGCTCTCTTATTAGCTTCATCAAGTATCTCCTGTGTCATCTCGCTTGCAGGTATTTTAGGTACTGTTTCAAATGGTCTTATTTTCTCATAGGTTTCTAATCTGGTTTCCATTCTTTCTTGTTCTACAGTCTTTATGGTTGGAACAATCTCTTGTTCTTCAATCTCTCCAGGTGGTACTACTTCTTTTTCTAATTTCTCGATACCAACACGTGTAAAGACCTTGTTCAATTCTTCCCTATAAACAGTAACATCCCGGATTTTCTTCATTACGGTTTTTATTAGTTTAGACGGAGTATCGTGTGTTAAAGTATTAAGAATTGTAGATCCTAGTAATTTTATATATTCAAGAATTCTAGGCCTAACTTCAGCACTTATATTTTCAACTCGTGATACAAACAAAATAGTTACATCAAAGAATGTGATATAAGTTGCCCTGTACTTTCCTCGAAATATGGTGATCTCATTATACCTTCTCACCCACTGATAGAATTCAATAGGCTGGATGAAATATCTATGAACCTCTTCTTTTTCAAATTCGTTAATAATTTGCTCTAATTCGAAGATATTAATACCTTCGAGATCATAAACAATTACTGCTACTAAAGGGCTAATATCAATTTTAGGGAATGGCATAAGACCTCAACTAGACATAACTAGGTATTTTTTGCTAATAAATGTTGTTGGACTTTACTTTTTTTTTGATTTTTGAAGCAGAAGTGGAAAAAAACCGTTCTCCTTCGACTTTTTATAACTTTATTCCATTAATCTAATGTACGAATACAAAGGAAATATTTTTAGATTTTAGTGATATAAACAGTTTGAGGATAAACAATGAAAGAGAAGAATTCAGATAAATCTCCATCAAGTAATATAATTACAAGAAAAAGAAAAGTTCCTCCAAAAGATCTTTTCGTTGAAATGGAAGATACTGCATATGAAACACTAAATATCTCTAAAAGAAAAATACAAACTGGACAATATCTTAAAGAATTCTTAAAAGAAACTTCTTCAGCTGAAGCCGTTATAGAAGCTATTCGTGTTACTATTGATGCGCTTCTAGATAGCATATCATCTGATATGAAATCTTTATCAGCAGCTGCCTTAGTCCCTCATCCAGAAAGCTCTGAAACTAAAGCAATAGTTAGAGGACCATTAAGCAGAGAAATAGTCAAGAAAATACTAGGGATTTTCAGAAAATATCCTCCTGTAATAAACGATCTACTTGGATCTGATGAAGAAGTAAAATTCTTAGATACTGGTGTAGGATACGTTGTTATGGAAAACTGTCAGAAAGACAATTATCTAATTGGAATAGTACAAAAACAAAAGGATGTCGATGAGCTTTCCAGAAAGTTGAGACATGTCCAAAATGTTGTTATAGATAATACACTTATCATTGATGAATTGTAATCTAAATTCAAGGTTTTCCCATTTTTAGAGATACTTCACAATTTGGACATATTTTCTCATTCTCTTTAATACCTGAGAAACAATTCCAACAAATTGTTCCTGATAACTCTTTTTCTGTATAATTCGAAATCACTTGTTTGATTCGATCTACTAATTCAATAGCTTTGTTTTTTTGATTTAATCTTCTTTTAGTAATCAAAGGATTGAGAGCTATATTGAGGATATAAAAGAGTCCAGCACTACAAGTTAGTACTATCCCAAAAACTCTCAACATTAAGAATCTTTCTTGAACATAACCTATGACAATAACTGGTATTAGAATAGCCATTACTAAGAAAAGAATTAACCATACACTATTTTTCAATCTTAGAGACCTTTTATCCAACCAATTTCTAAATAATTCTGGAATTAGCACGATATCTGATGCTATTTCGATACTCATTGAATTAGATTCTACATAATCTTGTATGGATATTATTTCTCGTTTAATGAATTTTCTTGATGTTAAATGTAACGTGTATTCATTGATTTCTTCAATTACATAGTTTTTTTGCAGGAACTCCTGCTTGATAAAATCGAATAATGCTGTAAGATTCTTCACCTTGCTTTCAATGTCAATTGTTGCGAGAATATTCCTACCTATCACACTATCTGATATTTTTATCACCACTATTATTCTAAACAGATACTTTGGAAATTCTGATTTCTCAGTTTAGAAATTAAGATCTGTTATGTTAAAAAGATGATTTCAAAAATTCATCCATCATAGTTTTGACTACTTTGAATCTCTTAGCAATTACTGGGATTTCATCTCTATTCTTAGTTATACTTACTAACATCCCGCTTTCTGCCTCTTCAAGAATAACTACTCCATCCCCTGCATCTAATGTTTTTTCTTCTATATCACTTTCCAATGTTTGTTTGATAACTTCTGGATATTTCGAAAGAATTCCTAAGACAAATTCTGCATGTTTGTCAGTCATCCCAAAGGTTAGGGTTTCGAGTCTCCCATCTTCTCCTGTATGAACAAAACATACTCCTGTTTTTGTTGACAAACCTTTAACAACAGACGAAAGGACTCTTTCAATAGCTACTCTCTTGGTTTCTTCCAACATCTGTTGAGTCAATTGAACTTTTTTATCTTCTTTTTTTTCTTCTGGTTTATCTGCTTTAAATCCAATGAATTCAAGAAGTCCTTCAACTTTCTCTTTTCCTTCAGCTGGTTGAGTACTTACACTAGAAGTCATTGATGACTGACTAGTTGATGGAGTAGAACTAGTAGTATATGGAGAAGGTGTGGATGTAGGAGATTGTGCAACTGGTCTTTCTGGTTTATCAGGTATAACTGGTTCTTCTTTAACAACAGCAATGGGTTCTGCTTCAACTTGTTGTGGTTTCTTTGTTGGATAAAAATCATATTTAACTTGACTAGCAGCTCTCTCTGATATTAAATTACCGAGTTTCTTGATGAGAGCAGTTTGGGAACGAGGTTCCATTTTATCAATAGCACCATAATCCTGTAGTTGTTCAATTAATTTCTGCTTGATTATATTGATAATTTTCACGGATTCTTGTTCTGGTGAATCAGGTAAGAACATGCAACTTAATATGATGTTGTAAAATAGATGATAATCTACTCTGAATACCTCATTGATAAGAGTGATTGTTTGTGATTTTTTCAGCTCTTCTCTTATTTTTACACTGGTGTCTATCACCTGAAAAATAGTAGAAAACGGAGTTTTTTGATTAATAACTTTATCAAAAACCATATCTTCTTCTAATGTAAATAGACTAAAGCCAACAAACTTATCCCAGGGCAATTCAAAGTCACTCATTTAATCCCCTTAAACTTCTTACTATATAATAACATATCTAGTAATTACTTCTTCTTGCGTTGTTCTTTCTTTGCTTCTTTCTTAGCAAGCTTTTTCTCTCTTTTATCTTTATTTCTTTCCCACTGCTTCCATTTCTTTACATTCTTTGATGATTCCTGTCCGAATACTACGGCTGAATAAGCTCTCCCTTCTGTTTGTCCCATGTCCTTTACATTAAACTCTTCTTCTTTTTCCCTTTGTTTAGTCTCAGCTAACATCTGTTGAATGATCTCTTCCCTTCTCTTAACTTGCTCATCATCAAGATCTGGTATCACCTCAACTTGTTCTTCAATTTCAATTGCACTGTCAGTACTTACTTCTGCAGTATCTATTTCTGAAATTTCTTCCGGTTCTGGAACGGAAACAAACTCAGTCTCTGGAAGTGGTTCTGGTTCAATCTCTTTAAGTTCTGTCGTCTCGATTATTGGTTCAATACTGGCTTCGGGTTCAAAGGAAACGACTTCCTCGACTTGAGGTTCTTCAATTTGGGAAACTTCTGCAACAACCTCTATTGGAGATGTTTGTTCAGCAATTAAGTCAACTTTCTCATCAGTTACTGGAGTTTCGATTTCAAGAGGAATTATCTCTTCTTCAGTAATTGGAACGCTCGAGGCTTCATCAATAAAAACCATTTTATGAACATCTTCAGGAATGTGTTCAGGTTTAAGAAGTACTTCTTCGTTTATCACTGGTTCAGTAACAATTGGTTGAGACAGATTTACAGGTTCAAGGTTTTGAATTTGCTCTTCTAGTTTTATTTCTTCTATCTCTGGTTCTTCCTTTACCTCTTCTACTTGAAATTCTGGTTTTTCAACTTCTTTTAATATTTCACTTGCAGTAATTATTTCAGGCTTTGATTCAGGAGGTTCCTCCACTGTTACTGCTTCCTCTTTTGGAAGGGGAATTTGCTCCTTTTCAATAATCTTTTTTAAATCCTCTTGATCTTTTAAATTTAATTCTTCTTCTATTTCTTCCCCTGATACAGCTTTGGCTAAACCTATTGTAGCTTCTTCTAGACCAATTTTTCTTTCAATTTTCTTTGCTTCAACTTCATTTATTGTTTCAGTTATTGGTGCTTCTTTTGTTACTTCATCCACTGCTTTTGCTTTCTCTTTCTCTTCTAGAACCTTCTCCTTTGCTAGATTATAGAGATATTGAGCAAATCGAGTGATATTCTTCTTATCCCATTCGAGTATATCTTCGCTTTCGTTTGAATTCATGGGTAACCACTCTATTGAAATTAAGGAATCTCTACTCACAATACAACTCATATGTTATTAAATTTTTTTAAACCCTAAGTGAATTCTTTTAAGGTGTCATTGTGAATGAAAATTCATCTACAAGTTCTATTATTGTTGTTTATCTAATTTCTGCTAATAATAAACTAAACTTTAATAATCTAACAAATTATTATAATTTGATGAACTCTTCTGTGAAGCCACTGTTAATCCAACTAGTTAGTTCTTTCTCTTATTACCTAGTAGATGAAGCACGTAAAGAAAAGGGAAGCGAAATTACAGAAGTTAAAATAGATGATATTGAATACTACAAAGCTAGTGGGAGATTTGGAGAGGTATATGTGGTAGACGTTTTTTATACATCTGTAGTGGGAAAGCACAAAAGTAAGCTTGCGATTAAGTTTATAGAAAGCTCAAATGATGTAATAACAGAGATAAAAAATTCATCATTTCTTGAAAAAAAATTCTCAACTCGATCATTTGTTCAAGTACCAAGATACATCTATGTAAATTTGAAACAACCTACATTTATAGCATATGAAGGCATTACTGGAGTAAATTATGAGGATGCTGATAGCGTTCTTGATAAAAGCTTCTGGGCAGGATATGTTTTATCCATAATTCATGAAGGAAAGCCAAGATCAGTCATCACTGATATTTATGAAGAATTATATCGAAGATTGATTTTGACTATTTTTGGAGGAGAAGAAATCGAGCAAGAAATTATGGGAAAATCTAAAGATCTACTTGAAATGGTGGCGAACTCTCAAGGTGGAAGTGATTCATTCGGAGATTTTCATCAGAGTAATTTAATGATAAGAACAACTCCTCATGGAGAAATCGTCAATATTGCTATTATAGACCCAACATTCTGGATGCAAGGATCATTCGACCGATTTGAAGATATTGGTACATTCTTTGGAAGGCAAGCTTTACTCGAATACAGAACTTCAAGAACTCTGATAAGTACTATCTCTGACATTAAGCAATTTATAGAAGGATATAATGTTCATCTAAAAGAGATAAATAACGTTCCACTCGAACAGTTGTATCCAAAAGGTTATCCAATTGATTTCTTTCTATCAATTTGGGCTATGATGGATATTATAGATAAAACTAGCACACTGAATATACCAGTTGACCATCCTGATGTTATTCTATTGAAGGAATTAGCAATTAAATTCTTAACAGAACACCCAATTAGCAACGAAGTGAATACTTTTCTTTAACAAGGGGAAAAAATTAAAAGAATCAATGAGATAATTAACTGAAGAATGACTCAATATAAAAAAGAAATCTTGATTTCCCCCTACGTATTGGCAAAGATATTGTCAGTAGATTCTATTGATCCGACTAAAGAATCAGCAGGTGTTCTACTAGGGTATTTGGATGAGGATGGAGAAACGTTAGTTGTAACAGATTTTGATACAGGTAGTCAAAAACAAACGTCCACATTTGTTGCTTTAGACGATGAAGCTCTTGTTCAGATAGTTGCAGATTTACAAAAGAGAGATAGAAATGTAACAATAGTTGGATGGGCTCATACTCATCCATCGTTTGGTTGTTTTCTCTCAGGAACTGATAAAAATACTCAACGAATATACCAAAACCTTTTCTCACATGCTGTTGCTCTTGTCGTAGACCCATCTAAATATTACAACACTTCACAGCAGAAAGATTTGGAAATCCAATTTTTCAGATTAATCGATGATCTTGATTACAAAGCAATTCCTTATGGAATATATTTTGATGATCTTACTCAACATCTATCTAATCTAGTAGAAGTTGATATCAAATGGGATATCCCCCAACTTTCAAAGGAGGAGGTTAGGAAACTTCATCAGAAACTGGAAACTATAGTCTCTCCAAAGCTTCTTGAAAATGATAAAAAACTACTTCATGGTTTTGTTGATATACTAAGTGAGACAAGAGAAGAGCTGGTGGATGTTGGAGAAGGTAAGGAGATTTTAGAATCTATTGATAAGAAATTAAACATGATAAGTGACAATGTTAATCAAATATATAATGAAGAAACATTCAATCTTTACGCAGTTCTCAATATTATTGCTGTTGTAATGATAGCAATTTCTTGGTTCCTGATTGCGTTTTTAACTTGATAGTAGTAAAGAATATTACTAGAGTAGAAGAATTTTTCAAATACTTACTTTCAATACAATATAATGTTCAATGTAGAGATAATCCCAATCAGGTCTGTTAAAATTATAGAGGAAGAAGACGATTTATTAACTGTACTTGGTCAATCTTTGGAAAATCAAAAAGTTTCTCTTAAAGATGATGATATTCTAGTTATTGCTAGCAAAGTAATTTCTGTTGCTGAGGGTAGAATTGTTTCATATGATTCAGTAGAGTATGGAGAACTAGCAGAAAAACTTGGAATAGCAGCTAAAATATCCCCTGAATTTGCTCAGCTTATTCTGAATGAATCAGGTGGTAATTATATTGGAGCTGTTCCTGGAGCTATCACAACTCTTAACGCATATGGGTTATTAGCAAATGCGGGAGCAGATCAATCCAACGTTGGGGAAAGACAGGCTATTTTACTTCCTAAAGATTGTAAGCAATCAGCAAGAAAACTTCATGGATTTATTCATGAGAAATATGGAAAATATGCAGGGATTATTGTTGCTGATTCCAGAACAATGCCTCTACGTTTAGGAACAGTAGGTGGAGCTTTAGCAACCTTTGGTTTTAAAGCAGTTTTGGATGTAAGAGGAAAAAAAGATCTATTTGGTAGGCCCATGCATATAACAACTAGAGCAATTGCTGACCAATTAGCTACAGCAGCTGAGCTTGTGATGGGAGAAACAGATGAACGGATCCCTTTCGTTATTATAAGAGGATATTCCATGTCTAGAATCAATGCATCAGAGGAAAAAGATCTCAATACCTTGATAACTGCAGAACAATGTATGTTCATTGGGCCTCTTCTTAAATGCCTGGAAGAGAAAAGGGGTTCATAAACATGATAAAAGGCAATTTAGGGAAACTAGAAGTTGGGGATGGAGAACCAATAAGAATTGTTGGAGTAGTTAATCTTTCTTCAACTTCGTTCTTTGAAGAGTCAATCGCATCTTCATCAGATGAAATCTCTCAAAAGATTCGACATATGATTGAAGAAGGAGTTGATTGCTTAGACATAGGAGCACAATCAACACGTCCAGTTCAGATATATGGTGGTGAAGGAAGAGTTGATGCTGATACTGAATTAGATATGATCAAGAAATCATCTGCCATTGCTTTGGATATAACCAGTAGTTATGATAATATTGAGATCTCAATAGACACGACTCGAAGTATCGTTGCTGAATATGCTCTTAAAAAAGGTGTTCGCATAATAAATGATATTTCCGGTCTCAAGAAAGATAGCTTAATGGCCAAAATTATTGGTGATTACAATGGTTGTGCTATACTTATGGCAGCAAAGAAAGAGCCAGGAGACGTTTATAACATACCTGATGTTGTTGAAGAATTAAAAATCAGCATATCGAAAGGAATTGAAAACGGAATTAATGAAGATAACATCATCGTGGATCCAGGAATCGGTAGTTGGGAAGCAAGAGATTATTATCATGATTACTCGTTAATCAAGAATCTTGAAGAATTCCGCACAGCTGAAAAACCAATTTACGTTGGAATTAGTAGGAAAACATCAATAGGGAAAATTCTAAACGATGCTCCTCCTGAAGAAAGGCTTTTTGGTTCTATAGGTGCCACAATTGTAGCTGTAATGAATGGAGCACATATAGTTAGAACACATGATGTTAAACCAACATTAGAAGCAGTAAGGGTTGCTGAAAAAATCATTAATTTTAACAAGTAAGTAAAATTGAAGCTTATTGAGTTTAACTTTCTTCAAAAATTACACCTTTATCTATATTAACAGACCATGTTTGTAATCCAAGTTCTTTTTGCAATTCATGCTTAGTTTTGTTATTATTATCTTCAAAAAGAAGCACAACACTTCCCCCTAATCCTGCTCCAGTAAGTTTTCCACCTAAAGCTCCCTTGCTCAAACCTTTGGTGATTATTTTATCTAAAATCGGTAAAGATACACCAATATTATCTCTCAAGCTTTTGTGCTGAGATGTGAGGAGTTTTCCTAATTTATGAAAATCGGGATTAGATTTCAAAAGCTCTTTTTCAGCAATCTCCGTATCTGTTTTTATTGATACAACACCTTCTAGTATCTTAAAATCATGCTTGGATAATCTTTGCTCATTACTTCTAACATGATCTAATGAGATATCTTTCAGATTTAGTTCAGTAGCTTTTTCCAATTCAAGGACCGCTTTCTTAATCTCACTTACTTTTTTTCCATGAACCTCACTAGTTAGTTTTGGCGTATTGCTATCAATTACAATTAGATTTAATTCAAGCTCAGGCAAAAGAGATAATAATGGCGGTTTAGTACAGATGAGACTAATGATTGAACCAAAAGACGAGGAATACTGATCCATTCTTCCACAAGGTATCCCTAGAATATTATGTTCAGCATCATAAGCTGTTTCAGCTATTTCACTTTTATCTAATTCCAGTTTGAGGATTCCATCTAAATGCTTTATCCAACAAACTAGCAGAGCAGCAGAACTTGATAATCCACTTGCAATCGGGATATCACTTTGAATTTTAACTTTTAAAGGAGGAAAATCTAAGTTTTTGATTCTTTTTTTCAAAGCTAATAATCCAGATTCAAGATAATTCCGAAAATTCTTCTGGTTGCTACTAAGAGAAGAAATTCCTATTGGTATGTTGACCGCATTACCAACATCCATACTTTGTATGTTTATTTTGTTATCATTTTTCTTAGTTGATGAAATATTGAGTCTAAGGTTAATAGCTGCAGGAATTACTTTTAGTTCTAGATAATCCTGATGTTCTCCATATAAACACACTCTAGCTGGTGCTGATGAGAAGTACATAAGAGTCAGCAAACACTTCCTCTTCCTCTTAATAATACTTTTTACTTTTCATTCTCTTTTCCGTCTTGACAAAGTATATATAGAAAAATTACATAAAAAAGGTGGGGATATCGTGCCAGATAATCTATTAGACAGAGTATTCAAAATTTCACAATATCTAAGAGATGGTAGCTACGATATACAGAATCAAGAATTTAGACGAGATCCCTGGACAATGGATTATGTTCCAGAATTATATGTGTCCTCTGAAAAATTAAATAACCAAATCGCAAGATTGGTTCAGATAATAAAAAATGGTAAAGCTATTTGCTCAATTATGGGTGACATTAAATCAGGAAAATCCTTCCTTATGAGCCTTCTCGATGAAGGGTTCAAAAATGCATTATGGAAATATACTGATTTTGAAAAAATTCATGTTCTTTTCTTTAACTCTGATGATATGAAAGAGTATTCTTTAACAATATTCATGCAACAGATTGCAGAACAAATTCTTAACAAATTCTATCACTCAAAAGAGCAAATAATTGTGGAACTGAAGAAATATGTTGAAGAGAGTAATTCACTAGTTGTAGTTCTCTTAGATAATTTCAAAAGAGATCAGCTCTTCTCAATCTCAAGAGATTCCGCAAAATTACTAAAGCTTCTAAAGAATCATTTTTCTTGTATTTTATCAAGTAATCTAGGTGAAATGCAAATAGTTTCTGACGGGCTCAAACAAGGAGGAACTGATCATTTTTCTTATACTATTCACATCCCTGAATTATCAATAGACGAAGCTAAAGATCTAATCGATAAAAGGATGCGCTATGCATTAAACAAATCTTCATTACAGATAACAGAGATTTTTACTGAAAGAGCTATAGAAGCAGCATGGATAGAATCAAAAGGAAATCCTTGGGTACTAATCTCTATTTTATCAGATGCTTATTCATACGCTGAAAAGCGGGAATCAAGTATAGTCAATCATAGTGATATTGATTCTGTAGTTAATATGTTCTCTAGAACACCCATTCAAGGATTGTATGAAGATCATGATAAATTCATCATACAACAAGCATTGAATAATTTTCCATATAGAGAAAGACAAGTATGTGAGTATTTAATTCACAAGGATGCAACTGCAAAAGAGATTACTATTTATCTCTATGGAGAATTACCTTCTTCAGAATATCGAAGCAAATACATGGGCACAAAAAGCTTCTTGAAACGATTAAAAGATAAGAATGTTGTTGTTGTTAAAGGAAACGAAGGAAGATCGTTACTTTTTGGGCTTAATCCTAAAATGAGAGATAGATTGACTCAAACACACAATGATGAAGAATCTCCAATAAAGGATGAATCTGAAATAATTGTTACTTAAAAATAAAGGGAAAAAATAGCTGTTATTTGGTCGCTATTTTTCGTATTAAAGTTATTACTAGGAATATAATATAGGCTACAAACATGTTAATTAGCAATAGGTTAGTAAATTCAGTGAAAATGGTAAACCATGTAGATGTTCTAATATAGAAATATGAAGCGAAACCCATTGCATTTTGAAGTATAAAGCTATATGCACATATAATCAAGAATGGAGCAACGTTGAGTGTTAGAAAAGTACCCTGATGGTTAAATGTCATAAAATTACTAGTTCCGTTCGCTCTTTGATAAACAATCAAAGCCATACCTATTCCTATTACAAATCCTACAATTGGAAGGATATAAAAAGCATTCAAGAGCTGAACTGCCATAAATTGCCCATCGACCATTTTGGCAAATAATCCGTTTAGATAGTAAGTATTGGTTTCTCCAAATACTGATACTGCTGTTGTACTGGTAAATGTCTTATGTGAGAAGACAATGAATAAAAGCGATCCAACAATACCTAAGAATATCAGGATCTGTCCAATTATCTCAAACTTCTTGCTAGAATGTTCTACAGTGACGTTTCTTCTAGATAAAATTATAAATACTATCATGTAGATTAAGGAAACGCCCCCTACAATGACGTCATAAAGTGGAAATGTACCCATCCCTCCTCCATGAGCGATTCCGATATTATTATCATGAAAATTTGAGACTGCACCTTCCCAGGTAGTAAAGAAACTTACTCCTGCGCCAATCAATCCTTGAAGCCCCATAACTATGCCTATAGTCAATATAGCTGTTTTTCCTGTGATTCTCATTGTAGAAAAGAAACCAGCAAAAAATGAGGTTACTATGTATATAATGGCTACTGAGACGAATCCATAATCAAGGGTGGAATAAGGAGTGTAGAATGAAAGAATCGCTGCAGTTGCAAGTAGAATCGAAGCTGCAACATTCTTTGCCATTGCAGAAGAAACAAGAATTATAGCTATCGTAAACATGATTGTAACAGGAGTTATCCAATCCCACAAAGATTCACTTTGAAGTATTCCTAACCAAGGAAGAAGGAATTCTGTGATAATTATTAACCCTGCTCCAAAAAATGTAGATAAGAAAGCCCTTTTTGTTAAAAACTGTCCGATATGGAAGAATTTTGGTTCTGTCATAAACATCTTTCTCTTTCTATTAATTATCCGATTAACAAACTATATGTACTAAGGTAAAAAAAAGATTTTGGGTGTAGGAAGAGAGTAATTTATCTTGGTTTGACAGACATTAACATGCAACCAATGAATGTTAGCAGACCTGAAGCTGCTGCAATCATGATTACAGGGACACCTGAAAGGACTCCAATGTTTAAATCAGCATGACTGTTCTGCCAAATTGCTAGGTAAACTGTATAAAGTATCAAAGCAGCTAGCATAAATCCTGTGAGAACAAGATATGCATTTTTCTCCTCAGTTTTATAGACTCTAGATACAGAGCCTAAACCAAAACCACCGATTACTCCAATAGCTATGTAGAATAAAAACCACCAATATTGATTAGTTAGCTGTACAATTGTAATAACTACTCCAAACATTCCAATTGCGAGTAATGCTCCTCCTATAAAAGATGAAGGTCTGGCTGTCATATTTTCATCTCCATTATTCTTAACAACCAGTTTGCTATATTAATATTTCTAAATACTTTGTTAGAATTTTCAAATGAAGCGGAATCCATGCTATTTTTCATTATTTGAGAAATCCTTAATTATTGTTCCATCATTCATTATTAACTGTCTATAAGCTAGCTTTGCTTGCTTTATATCATGTGTAACATAAACTAACGTTTTCTTGTGTTTTTTACTTAAATCCAAAAGAAGCTGCAAAATTCTTTCACCTGTTGAGGAATCTAAATTCCCTGTTGGTTCATCAGCTAAAATTATCTGTGGATCATTTGCTAATGCTCTAGCAATTGCAACTCTTTGTTGTTCCCCCCCTGATAATTGTTCGGGTTTGTGATCTTTTCTATCAGATAGGTTTACCGCAGCTAAAAGCTTATCGACTTGTTTCTTTCTTTGTTCTTTTGATTTGCGTGAAAGTATCATTGGCATTTCAATATTTTTTTCAGCATTTATCTCTTCAAGAAGATTGAAGTTTTGAAATACATACCCTATAGTCTCTCTTCTAAGATAGCTTAATTCATTATCATTTTGGTCACTAAGTTTTTTACCATCGATAGTGATCTCTCCTGAATCTACATAATCCAATGCACCGATGATATTTAGAAGTGTAGTCTTTCCACTTCCACTTGGACCAACTATAGATACTATCTCTCCCTTATTAATTGACAAAGAAACGTTGTCAAGAGCTTTTACTTCTACTTCTCCTAGAGAATAAGATTTGGAAACACCTTTTACTTTAATGAACTCCTTCCTTTCCTTTCTCTTTTTTCGAGCAGTTTCCTTCTTTTGTTCCTTTGCCATTGTTATCTTCTCATATAATTACTCTATTTGTGCTTATCGTTTATTGGAAATCTTGCTTTCATTATGTTTATTTCTTCCAACCAGGCCTTCTCCAAATCTATATTTAGCAATATGCATAACTGCATAAAAAGAGAGAATACTTGAGCAAATTCTCTTGATAGATTAGCGATAGGTGGTTTTTCATGACCTTGACCTTCTGTTTTATATTCCGATAGAAAAAGGAGATATTTACCTATCTCACCTAGTTCCTCAATTAAATGTATGAAAACATCATTTGGAGAAAAAGATAACCATCCTCTCTCATCTAAAAAATCTCTTATTTCATCTATTATATCATTTATTTCCACGTAAAAACCTCAATTTATACCTTATACGATTTAAGATTTCTTTTTGATATCTTTGTTTTACACATGGGACATTCATTCTTTATTTTCATCCACTGCTCCATATGATCGTCATGTGCAACATTGGAACAATTTGGACATTCTAGGATGCTATCCCCTCTTTTAATTAAACCTTGACAGACTGAACATTTTGAAGGAATTTCTTCACAGTTTTTACATGGTTCATATGCTGATTTGATTATATGTCCACAGTTTAAACAGTGCATTTTTAGTGATGGTAAGATAAGTTCTCCTTTCCTCTCGAAGTATGTACTAGTAAGACTTCCCTTGTAATATCCATGAGCAAGCAATTGACAGATGGTTCTAAAAATATCATGTTCCATTAAAGAGAGATCAGCAGCAATAATATTGAGTCTGATTTTTTTCCTTCTTGATTTTTCTATCTCATTAACTATCCGGACATAATTGTCTCCTAACTCTTCCAATTCCCTATTAGGCAGAAATTTTTGATAAGATAATACATTTAGAGAATTTCCTCTCATTTCCAGATTAACTAAACCTGAACCTGTTAATTCGTAGATTATATTTCTAGATGCATTTAGGGATTTACTCCAGTTTTTCTGAATGCTGCTTAATGATACTTTCTTATTCGCTGTAATAAATCCGAATATTTCTTGATAATGAATGGGGAGGTCTTCTAATTGCGTGAGAGGAGGAAAGAAAGGAATCTCATCTGGTTGTAACCGATTCCCCACAATTGTGCCTTTTATCAGACCTTTACCATAAAAACCATACAGCCTTTCTTTGGCATAGAATTTGTCTACCCCCAGTGCTAAAGCTATATCTCTAACATTAATCTGTTTTTTTGCAATAACCATTCCAAGTAGGATCTTCTCCCATCTATCAAGAGTTCCTTCTTGAGTTCTACTATATCTACGAATACTTTCAATATAAAGAGTAGCACCTTTTATTGTCCCAGAAATGAATCCTTCCAGAAGAAGTGTTATAACACCTTCTAAAATCTCACCAGTTGTTCTATTCATGAGAGCTCCTAGTTTTTTAAGAGGGATTCTGTCTTGGGTAGATAACAATCCAAACAAAGCTTCATAATTAAAGAAAGAAAGAGTAGCCATTTCCTCAATGGTTCGTTTTGGTTTTAACTCAGGAATAACAATTGGATTGACATAATTTGTTTCTGTAAAAACTACTTGAAAAGTTCCTCTTGCGGTAAGAAAAGCTAAAATTTTCATTACTTCTATAGGTTCCTTGCCTACAAACTTAACTAATTCTTTAATTGAGACTTTCTTTCTTAATATTGTGTATCCTGCAATATCTTTCTCAACTCCCTGTAAGGAAGATAGTGGGAGGATTCTAGGTGAAATATGATATTTTTTCACGTTAATGAAAACACTTGAAACTCCAACTAATTTTGATCGAATCTCAAACTGGGCTTCTAGTTTTCTATAAAGCATTAGAAAAGACAATTTTGTAAATACCTGCTCTCTGGAAAAACCAGTGTGTTTTGCTACGTTTGCCAATTCAGCATTTCTTAGCATCATACAAACACCCACAATAAAAGTATCCTCTGCGGAAATTGTAACTTTTTCAGGTGGTTTCCATATCCAATTTGAAATGAATTCTTTGTTTTTTATTTGTCCTATTAACAATCCTTTGCTAATAAAGTGCTTCAGATGATCTAACAGAATGCTGAGTTTTATATTAGCAATCCCAGTTATCTCTTTTAAACTTATTTTCTTTGAATATGCTAATAAACCTAGGATAGCTTTTCGAATAGAGGTTAAACGACCAGGATTTGTTTGTGGAAATTTATAGATTGATGCTATAACAAATTTATCTTTTCTGTAAAAACCTCTGATAGTTAACGATTGTATCAGTAATTGGATATACTCTTTAATTGCTTCTAAATTAATCTCATGTTTCTCGGAGAAATCTGCTAGATTTAAATTACGATAGAGAAATAATTGTGTTAAAACCAGAGCACGTTTAGCTTTTGATAATTTTGGCTCAGGAAGTTCCAGTTTTTTAAAATTGATGTTATAAACATCTTCTCGCTCGTAACTCAGTTCAATCATCCATAAAATGTTAGTTTTATATTGTTAAACAAGATTTATTAACCTTCTCTTATTCAGAAGAAAGATGAGATGTGATTCTTGAAATTGGTCAATTCAACTAATCATGCTCTTTCCAAATAAGTTTGATACTCCCAATCCCTTTCCTGTTCTTCACCTTTATTTTTCGCATCAAGATAATCTTTGTACTCTTTACGTTTTTTATTCAAGAAAATTTCTAGAATCTCATCATTTAGAACTTCTTTAATAAAAGTGCTTTCTTCTAAAAAGTCTAAAGCTTCACTTAGATTTTCAGGAAGTTTAGTTATTCCCATTTCTTCTCTTTCTTGAGAAGATAAATCTTCTATGTTTCTAGTTGTTGATGAAATAGGTTCAACTTTTCTTTTAATTCCATCTAATCCAGCTGCTAATAAGAGCGCAGTAGCAAGGTAAATATTTGTTGCACTATCAGTTGCTCTATATTCCAATCTTGCATTCTTTTCGTAACCAGGAATGCGAATTAATGCTGTTCTATTAGCTATACCCCAGGATTTGAATACAGGTGCTTCATGACCTGGTACTAGTCTCTTATAGGAGTTTGTTGTCGGATTCAGAATTGCAGTCATTGCATCCACATGTTCCAAAATCCCTCCAACGAAATATTTGAGCTCGACGCTTATACCCTTCTCCTTATCAGAGAAAATATTTTTACCGTCTCTGACTAGATATTGATGGATATGAAATCCATTCCCCGCTTGATCAGGGAATGGTTTAGGCATAAACGTGCCAATAATCTCTTCAAAAGCTGATTCAGCTTTTATTATCATTTTTGCTGTTTGAACATTATCTGCTTGTTTGAGTGCATCTAAAACTAAAAATTCAATCTCTTGTTGCCCAGCTCCACATTCATGATGGATTGTTTTTATTGGTATTCCCATCTTTTTCATATCAGCAGCAATATCTCTTCTTAGGGATCCCATCATATCAAAAGGAAGTGTATCCATATACTGGCCATAATCTATCGGGTCGAATTCAAGATCTAAGAAAAACCATTCCAGTTCAGGTCTTGTTTTGTATTCATAACCTAATTTTTTTGCTTGCTCAATTACTCTTTTCAAAATACTTCGAGGATCAGTTGGATGAGGTTTACCATCATTACCGTAAATATCACAGATGAATCTCGCTACTCTTGGTTCCCAAGGAAGAATAGCTAAAGTATCAAAATCTGGAATAATTTTCATATCGCTCTGTTCAGTTTTAAGAAAACCTAAAGAAGAACCATCTACTCCAGAACCATTTCTCATTTCTTCCCAAATGTCAACAGGAAATTCTACCGATTTTAGTTCCCCAAAAATAGTTGAAAATTGATACTGTATAAATTCTATCCCATTTTCTTTAAAATAATTTTCAAAATCAATCATCGCTTTCATCCTAGAGATATTACTTTAATCATTATCGTATATATTCTATATATATGTTTTTTCGATAATTATTTAAGTAGTTCAAAATGAATATGGATTGTTATTCATGTTACCAACAAGATTTTGGCTCACAACAGGAACCGGGCAATCCAAGAGTTCAGAACTAGAAGCTATAGATTCAGCTTTTATGGAAGCTGGAATAGGGTACCAGAATCATGTTGCTGTTTCTTCAATACCTCCAAACGAGGAGATTTACCCTAAAATTGATAGTGAGAAAGGAATCACGTATGTTCCTATTAATGGTGAACTGAAGTTATTACCGTTCAGCTCCATTATTCATGTAGTTAGATCAATGAACAAAGGAAACAAAGGAGACAAAATAGCATGTAGTATTGCTTTAACAAAGATTGAAACAGATGTAGATGGTAGTCCCCAAAAATGTGTTTTAGCCTTTGAAGCTCAAAGTCCTTCTCTAAGTAAAGCTGAAGAACGTGCTCTTGTAGGAGTAAAAAAAATGGTTGAACTGCGAGCAGGACGAGTACAGGAAGATTGGGGAAATTCTGGGTATAAACTAGTTAGTTCATCTCTCCAGGTTGAGAAGCAATTTGGATGTGTTGTAGCATTTGTTGTTTTTGATCCTTTCACTTACAAACATCTATGATTTTAATGATTTAAGAAAACGTATGAGACGCAAAGCATAAAAATAGTACATTTTAAAACTACCAAGCACAAATAAAGTGACGCAATATGAGACTAAAGAAATCACTTACCTTACTACTATTAACATCAATAATAGTGAGTGTTGTATTCAGTGTTACAAACACAAATAACGTAATAGCAGAAGATGAAGCTAAACCAAGGCTTGAAAGTTTAACAGCGGAAGGTTTTGAAGGCTTTCCTGGTAAGAATTACCCAACTGGAACTCTGATTGATGTTGAATATTCTGTTAAGCGCTATGTTGGCGTTGATGGTGTTGTATTAGTTGGTGAAGGTTCTAATTTTACTCTAGATATAAACCAGGGTTTGGAGCTAAACTTCTCTCATTCTTTAGAAGTACGATCATACTATACAGGTACATTCAATTTGACAGAACACACATATTTCAAAGCATATGGGTGGATTGGGGAAATCACTAATGGAACTTATGAAGAAGTAGATTTCTTTGCTCATCTAGGTCCTTGGCACTATCTTTTTGTGAATGAAATACTTGCCCCACAATTTGATAAAATCATCAATGCTACCAGTACAGGTGTAGATAAAGTCTATTATTCTCCTGCAAATTACACAAATCACACAATTGTTATTCGTTTCAAAGTATTCGGAGGAGGAGAAAATGAAAATATAACCTTAGTAACTTCATTGTATCGTGATAAAATCTCTAACGCATCACTAACTGTTTTCGATTCTGATGTAACATTCATCAAAATGGATTGGGTGAATGAAACTCATGAAGCTTATCAAATCTATAATACAACAATAACATTTACAACGAGAACACTCTTTTTCTCAGCAAATAGTTCATATGGGTGGGACACTTGGGATGGAGGATTGATAAAAGAAAAGCTAAATATCTACAGAATAGATAATGGTTTTCATTTTGAATCTAAGACAGTATTGAATGAAAAACATACAGAAGTTGACCCTGTTAGACTGAATATCACATCAATAAATGCAACAGCATTCGAGTCATTCGGTATTAGTTATTATGTAGTTGAAAGTTCAGATAATAATACGGAAATAGTTCCATGGACGTTAGTAGAAGCATCACTAAACACAACTTATTTCGATATTGATAATGATGGATATAATAGTACAATTAGGAAATTCAATGCAACAATTGGGTCTTTTAATGTTGGTAATATTGTCTACTTTGAAGCTTACAATATTTACAAGGGAGCACATTATAACGAAACTACAGGTAACCTTCACAGAGTAGAGATCTACGATTCCACACCTGAATTGTATCTCACTCCTAAAGGTGGAATTTACACAAACAATAAAACTGTTACATTTTATTATGAGATCGAAATGACTCGAGGAAATATCACTGAAGCAACATTCGATTATGGTGATGGAACACCTTTGGATATTCTATCTCTTGAGAGCAATGATACACTTGTTCACGATTATCCAGTTGGTATTACAGCGTTCTACAATTACACTCTATTTGTAAACAATTCACTCGGGACATTCAATAATCTAACTCAACTGATTTACTTAGACTTCCAAAACCCTATTCTTGAAGTGACTTCAAGTACAAATCCTTCAAGAGATATAGTGGATGGTTTTGTTGAACTTCGCCTCGAGTATTCTGACGCTTATACTGGTATGAAGTACGTATATATTGATTGGGGAGATGGTATTGTTCAAAATGTAACTGATGAGTATTATGCATTTCATTACTACGTTGAAAGTGCTACTTACAATATAACAATAACTGCTCAAGATCGTGCAGGAAATAATCAAAGCTTAGTCTTAATCTACAATGTTGTACTGTCTACAGAGACACCAACAGAACCTACTCCTAATAGCTTTGTTTCAGTACTGATTGCTCTCGTCGCAATGGGTATAGTAATAAGCAGTAATTTGAAACTTAAAAAAAGAAAATAAATCTCTTTTACTTTTCATTTATTTTTGAAGCAATCATTTGTTTTTTTGTTCAAACCAAAAAATAATCGTTTCAATTAAGTGTTTATAATACATATCAAATTCACGTATCTGGGGGCGTTAAACCACAAAGATTTAGCTAGCTTTATATATGTCCATGAGTAACAAAACATAGTGAGACGATAGATGAGTAGAGATCGCTGTCCTAACTGCAATTCCGAAGAAATAGTATCCGACTTTCAGAGAGGAGAGTCTATTTGTAGTAATTGTGGGCTAGTGGTTTCCAGATTAATTGATACAACTCCTGAGTGGAGAGCATTTTCTGGAGAGGAGAAAGCAGCTCGAAGCAGAACTGGTGGTCCTGTTTCAGCTTTGAAATCAGATTATGGTGTTTCATCCCAGATTAGTTATGGTAACATGGATATACATGGGAAGAAACTTGAACCTAATGTCATGGCTAAAATGCGAAGACTTCGATGGTTAAACAGAAGAGATTCAAGATCTCAAATTAGGAATCTTAGAATAGCTCTTAGAGAACTTCGAAGGATTGCAAGCCAACTTGAACTTTGTGAAGAAATAGCAGAAGCAGCAGCAACAACCTACAGAAAAGCTCTGAAAGCAGATCTGATTAGAGGTAGAAGTATTGAATCAATGGTAGCTGCAGCAGTCTATCTAGCAGCAAGACAATACAATAATCCAACAACACTGAAGGATATTGAAAAAACAATTAATGCTGATAGGAAAGTAATTGCAAGATGTTTCAGATTATATGTTCAAGAATTAAGAATCAGACCTACACCAATTGATCCAGCTGTTTTATTATCAAGACTTTGCAACGAACTAGAATTAACAACAGCTACACAAAATGAAGCACTAAAAATACTAGAAGAAAGCAAATCAAGAAGACTTGACATGGGTAAGAATCCATTAAGTGTAGCAGCAGCTGCAATTTATATCGCTGGAATTAGAACTGGTGAAAGAAGAACTCAACAACAAGTTGCAAAAGCTGCTAAAACAACACCCGTTACTTTGCGAAATCGTTTCAGAGAAATTGTAGATTCTCTAGAATTAGCTAATGTAATTGTTAAAAGAGGTGCAGCAAGCGCACCCGTATATGTTAGAGATCCTTGGAAATTCGATTAGTTTTTTTTATTACTACTTCACATTTTTTTTTCAATAAAAGACTAATCTTATTTTCACTTTTCTAGTATTACCCTCATGTTACTACTGTATTAATCTGCTTTTATTAATAGACAATCATTCTAAATATAGGTGTATAATCTATGGCAAAGAAAAGAAAGGATATGCGCCAATCTAACACTGGTTCGAAGGATGAGGTTATAACTGTAAATAGTCCTCCAGGTGTGAAGTTTTATTCTTTAATAGATGTGGTTCAAACTGAAAGGATATTAAGTGAAGTCGAAAGTGGGAATCTTGTGTTTCTGAACATTGGTCGAATATCTGCTTTTCCAGAAAGAAAGAATGAATTCCTCAAAAACCTAAAAAAGTCTTCTGCGATGCTTCATGCAACACTAAAAATGGTATCAGAAGAGACAGTAATGGTTGCCCCATCTACAGTTCCAATAGAGATACGTTCTTTATCTCCAGAAAAAATTAGCAAAGATAGAACTGATAAACTGAAGATGGAATAAATTCAGAGATTGGATTTTTGATTTTTTAACGTCTCACAATTTTGATGTAATTATTTCTTTAGCCTTGTTAAGTATTTCATCAGTTTTTTTAATATCTGGTCCTCCTCCTATAGCTAAATCACCTTTTCCTCCACCTGATCCTCCTCCTATGAGAGAGAGTTCCTTTACAATTTCAGAGATATCTGCTTTCGAAAAAGGTGTTTTTACACCTACAATTACAATTTTATTTTGAACATTTGATACTAAGATACACATTCCTTTGTCCATGTTTTTTACAGCTTCACTAGCTTGAATAATTAACTCTTTTTGATTTCCTTCAGTTTTTCTGATGATAACCTCTTCATCCTTTATTTTCTCTGAAGTAATTTTATTTGAAGAGAATTGAAGCTCAGCGATTTGCTTGTTCAAATTTTCAATTAGTTTTTTCTGTTCTTTCCACTCTTTGAAGAATCGACTGACAGTTTTGGGGAGAATTTTCGGCTCAACACTTAACTCTGAAGATGATTCTTTAAGAATTGATTCTTGGATCTGAATGTATTTGAGTGCAGGTTCTCCTGCTAGAATTTCAATCCTGACAACTCCATCCTGTATTCTTTCACTTCCAGTCAGTTTTATGATCCCTATATCGCCTGTGTTATTTAGATGAGTACCACCACATGCTTCTATATCCCAATCATTGATGGCTACAATGTGTAGAGATTTTCCAGGTACAACACCACCTTGATATATCTGAAAACCAAAATCTCTCTCTGCATCGTCTCGATCCACATCTTGTTTATCGACTGAACGTTTCTCAAGTACTACTTGATTTGCAAGATACTCTATCTTTTGCAGTTCTTCAAAACTTATAGATTGAAAATGTGTGACATCTAATCTAGCTTTATACTCGGTTTTATCTGCACCTGCTTGCCAGATGTGCTGTCCTAAGACTTCTCTTGCAGCATTATTTACAACATGCACTGCAGTGTGATGTCTCATAATATCCATTCTTCTTTTTGCATCAATTTTACCTTTGATTTTCATCCCTTCCTTTAATTTATCTGCATTATCTAATTCATGCAAAATGGTAGAAGCTTTTCTAAAAACATTAACCACTTGAAGCTCTGTTCCTTCAACAAAAAACTTGCCTGTGTCATGAATTTGTCCTCCACCTGTTGGATAGAATAGAGTTTTGTCTAGAATAGCATATTTGCTATCAATAATAGCAATAATTTCTGCTTCAAATTCAGTTTGATATACATCCTCATAAAATAATAAGTGTGTCATATATTCTTTATCCAATTTAATTTCTACTGCTTCCTCCTTCGCTTTTCGTTTAGAAGCTTGTTGAGCAAGATATTCTTCGATTTTTACATAGAAATCATCAGGAACATCAACATCTACATCTTTTTCTTTTGCAAGTTCTTTAACCATCAAGGGGTTGATACCACTATTCTGGTATAAATCAACAAGAGTAGTAAAATTGAATTCTTTCTTTTTCTGGAGAAGTTGACTGACTATTCTTCTACCACTTGTTTTTGTATCTTCATATCTTTTGGTTTCAATATCAATGATTTTGTGTATAATATCTCTATTTTCTTTTACTCTTGGAAATGAAACAGAGAGATGATCAATTTGGAGATCAAAAATCTTCTCAACTGAAAATTGAAGATTGTATAATTCTTTGAGCGCTATTATCCTGCGAAGTAGTACTCGTAAGTTATATCCTCCTCCAACATTTGATGGGATTGCACCATCAGCTATTGTCATAGAAAGAGTTCTTGCATGATCTGCGATTGCATAGATTGCTTCTTGTGGTCCAAGTTCTTTCAACATATCTTCATATGTCATTCCAAGTTTCTTAGCCAGTAATTTTCTCTCTTCTCGAAGATCTTTCACTTCTTCAACAGCAAGTAAACCTGCTAGCCTGTTATATTCAATTAATAACTTATGATCAGCTTTGTAACCATTTTCTTTTTGCAGATAATCAATTGCTTTTGGAAAAATAGCTTCGTAAATTGAAGGAGTTCCTTGAGTAAACCAAGAGACTCTTTCCAATCCCCAGCCTACATCAATTACTTGCATGTCTAGTTTCTTGACAACGTTATTCTCAAAACCATATGCAATGAATACATTATTAACTAGCTCCGACCCGTAAGCCATAGCTTCAAGATTTGGTCCAAAGTTTCCACCACCTGACCAAATACCTTCAACATACGATATTTCTTCTGGTTTTAGACCAAGTTCCTCTGTAAGAAATTGGAAATTTAAATCTAAACATCTATCCATCCAATATCCTTGAGTTAATGTTTTGGAATTGAATGAGTGTTGCCCAAACATAACAAAACTGGTAAGATGTCTTGCAGTCTTTCCTATGTTATCTATATCCGAGAAATCTCCACCTGTTCTTATACACATCTGAGGAACTACCAGAGGATTTGCTGGAGGATCTATTACTCCTTCTAACACCCAGGGTTGGAAATCTGCGATAGAAGCGATTGTGAAATCCATATCTGCTCTCCATCTTGCTACTACTGGATAATCCTTGATTGCTGTATGTCCATGTTTTACAAAGAAATCAGTTAATCTGTTCAGGGTTTGATCAAAATCCAAATCTTTTCCTTTCTTATCTAGAAATTGATAGCCACCAGAACATCTTGTATCACCGCATGTTTCTTGATCTGGTACGAGTGTCCAGAATTGATGATTACAAATTGGGCAATGCTTTCTAACAAATCCTTTCTCTTTGAAGAGATTAACTTCATAGCTGTCTTTGTTGAATCTCTTCTTTAGTTCATCTTTGGATATAGACATTGTACTCTAAAATCAGAATATTTCTGAAATATAAAAATTTGTTTAAAAAAGGGTGAGTTTCCTTGCAATAGTTTTTTAAACGTTTTTTCAAGCATTTTTCTATGAATAAGGTTGAAATAAAGGAGTTAAGAGGAGAAGATGTTGATCCTATTCTTGAGCTCGCTTTTTATGCTTTTTTTCCAACACCTGGAAATATAGAACAGATAATGAAAAGAAAACCATACATGAAAGAAGACACATGTTTAGTTCTCTACGAAAATGAAAAACCAGTTTCAGGATTAATATGTAAGCCCATTCCCCAGAATGTAAGAGGGGTTATAAAAGATATGTGTGGAATTTCAGAAGTAGCAACACATCCAGAGGGGAGAAGAAAGGGGTATGCAAAAAAACTAATGAAATCAGCATTTGACAAAATGAAAGAGAATAATCAAGGTTTTTCAACACTCTATCCTTTCAAAGAATCCTTTTACGAGAGATTAGGGTATGTTTCTTTTCCACAAATTCGAACAGCAATTATTTCAGCCAAATCTTTGGTTCCCTTATTAGATTTGAAACTTGAAGGAACTGTAGAGCGAATGTCTTTTGATGAAGGTTTTGAGACCTATAAGAAATTCCTGAATGAGATCAAATCAAGAATCCATGGAATGGGCGTTCTTCATGATGCAGAGTTAGAACGTTATAAAGATGAGAAAAAGATGTGGGTTATAACTGCAAAAGGAGGAAACGAAACCATAGGAATCATGACATATTCTGTAACTGGTTTTTGGAAAGACATTAAGGTAAGAGATTTTTACTGCAAAAACAGTCTTGCTAGATATTTATTTCTTCAATGGTTTGCTCTCCATGCTGATCAAATAAAAAACGTTCATATTCCAATCAAACCAAATGAATATCCAGAAACTTGGTTGAATGATACTTTCTGGGGAGAATATGGAAAAATACAGAGTAGAGTATGGGTGCCATCGTGTATGGGAAGGATAGTTTCTGTTGAAGATATGTCTGATTTAGAAGTAGGTCATGGGAAAATTTCTGTCAAAATCAAAGATGATTATTGTGAATGGAACAATAAGATTTACACATTTGAAGGAAAAGAAGGAAAACTTTCTGTTGTAGAATCAAAAGAATATGAATGTGAGCTTAGTATTCAAGCACTTTCAGCGATTGTTTATGGTTGCTATAATCTGGATGACTTTGAATTCAAAGGATGGGCTAAACTATCTGAAGAAAACAAAGAAAAAATAACTGAATTATTTCCTCAAATACCTCCGCATCTTCATGCTGATTTCTAATCTTATTTTACATTAACGACTCCCAAATAGTGGGAGCTGAATCAGGATAGAAGTTTCTGATATCTTTAATCACAATAGCTATTTGTCCTGTTTTTCCATGAACAGAATAAGGCATTCTACTTACTCTTCGTGTATCCATTGTAACCTTTCTATCTATCCTAGGGTATCTTCGAAGAACGAACTCGTTTGATAGTTTTCTTCTAACTAATGTGTCATTAGGTATAATAATATTGTATTGATTATGATCGAATTCCTCACTCAACTGGACACTTTGTATAATCTCTTTAGCTTTGTTCAAGGAGATTCCAAGTTCCTTAAGTTGTTCAGGAGTTGATTTTTCTAAAAATGATTTAGCTACTAATGAATAGATTCGATTCCTAAGTGGTTTTGCTTCATTAGGAATTTCTTCAATGGATTGTGTTCTTTTCTCATCATGTATAAAAGTCAGATAGTTTAGAATTGCCACACGTTGTGCTTGATCGAAATCTTGAGTGATCTTATCCATAACCCAGCCATGAACACCTCTTCTTCCAGAAAAAATCCAGATAACATCTTTAAATCCAAAATCAACTCTCATTGTTTCATCGATGAATATTGCAGCGTCTTGTACAAGTGACCAGCATTCTTTGCAATATTGATCCCCCTTGCATCCACATGTCCGAACTAAATCATACTCATCAATATCAATGTCAAAAATAAATTCTCTTCCTTTCCATTTTATTTTTTGAATTGGACTTTCTCTTGATGGTGGTGTATCATATATGGCACCAACATATGCATGTTTAACTGCATTGTTAATCATGTATTCCCGTAAGTGGTCGGTATTCTGAAAAGAAATGTTTCGAACAAACGCATCCTTACCAACAACAAATCCAAATTCTCGGTTTGAAAAATTAGAGAGTCCAATAAAAGACATAAAGTAATCCATTGGAAATTTTTTCTCATAATATTCAGCTAGGAGTTCCGGTGTAAGTTCGTTTTTCATTTATTACCCTTCCTCGGTTTCTTCTTTTTTCTTTTCACCATCTTTTTGTTTCTTACTGTGGAACCGCTTGTATACTTGTCTGGAATAGTTAACCATATGATTTACTCTATTCCCACCCATCCTCCATCCTGTGAGTAGATTGAAATATCTAGCACAAGCTGTTTGAAACCTCTGATTGATAATAAGTCTTGAAATATCCTCTATAGCTTTCTCTACCACATCTGTGTTTCTATCTGCTAAACCAACTCTAATATCCTCAGAAAGATCCTCTAATTTCTTATGAGCCCAGTAACAGAAATATCCGTCTATGCACGTTTTACAGCTAGGTGGAGAATAATCTATTCCTCCTCCTGCTTTGCCATATATATGCCTTATTTGATATCCTACTCTATTTACAAATTCATCAAAAGACATTCCTACATTATCTACGGAATTTCTATACCAAAAAGCATATTGTTCCTCTATACTCATACCAACTCTCTTGAGATAGGTTCCAAGTTGCCAATTTTCAACATGAGAGAGATGACCTTTTGCTTGTAAAACGGAAATTAAATCTCGAATACAAGGAGGAAAAGTTTCGGGTTTAGTGAATATTTCTTCTCCTGCGTCTATACCTAATCGTGATAAATCTCCTGACAAACGAGCAGATCTTGCAATCTCATCTATTTTGTCTTTTATGGGTTTGACAGTAACCTCTAAGCTTGAATCTTTGTCCACAATCATTTTTGATTTCTCAATTACCTCTTTCAAATCTTTCTCAAATTCTCTCTTCACTGCTAGTCTGATATCCGCTAATCTTACAATTGCCCATCCTTGATATAACAAAACTTTCTTTGCAGAAACTACTGATGGGATTTTGAAGAACTTAATCGCTATTCTTTTATCCAAATCTTTTACTTTTCCACCAAATTTACCACTTGAATAGCTTTTTTTCCTTGGAGGAACATCAGCTAGATTGAATTCTTTGTAGATATCGACTCCAAAAATCTCATCAATTTTATCTATTGTTTTAACACTGTCTTCACCATAGAGATCCATCAAAACTTGAATCTTTTCGTCAAAATTGATGCTACTTACAAATCTAAATTCAAATAAATCTCCTTCAACTTCTACTAACCAAGAAGTTAATCTGGGATCCTTTGCAACAGCTAGCCGTAATAGGAAATGTCCACCAATTTCCTGAACTTTTGTTTCTATCCATTCTTCGTTTGACATCCATGTTGGTTTTTGTATAATCCATAAGTCTTCAGATAAAAATCTCTCTAATCTGGTATCTGCAAACTTGTACCAACTATTTACATCTATTGTGATGTCACCTGGATCTTTTAATATATACCAATCTGGAAGTACGACAGACATAGGATTTTCCTTTACTTCTTTTAAACACTTAATCTGTCTTATTAAAAAATTGTGTTAACGTTTTTTGATTATCATCTATTTTAATGAGATTAGAGATTTTTACACCTACTAATCTTATATTATTGGGAACCCTATCTGAAAATTCTTCTAATAACAAAGTTACAACTTCTCTTACATGCTTTTCAGAATTGGCATAGCATTGCAAAGAATAACTTCTAGTAAAAGTCTCAAAATTCTGAAATCTGATTTTTAAAGTAACAGTCCGAAAATTCATTTTTTTCTCTTTTGCCTTTGTTACTATGGTTTGAATTGCAGAATCTAATGTTACCCAAATATCTTTCCAACTTGAATAAGTATGGAAGAAAGTTCTCTCCTCGCTAATGGATTTTCTTTCTCTACTTACAAACTTTTCATCTGTTTTTTCTGTATTATATCCATTAACTAATTTCCAAGTTTTTAATCCATATTTACCAAATTTTTGATAAACTAATTGAAAGGGTATTTTTGCTAAATCCCCACAAGTATATACACCATTTCTTATGAAGACTTCTTTGCTTTTTTTTCCTACACCTGGAATAGCTGTAATGTCCAATGGTGCAAGGGTTTCTGCTATTTCTAGAGGTTTCATAACCACTAGACCATCAGGCTTATCTGTCTCACTAGCTATCTTTGCTAAGATTTTGTTGGGAGCAATCCCTACTGAACAAGTCAAATGTTCACTTGCATAAATATCATCTTTCAATTCCATAGCTAGTTTTCTAGCTTCCTCATAGTCTGAAACAACATCTGTCAGATCCAGATATGCTTCATCATTTCCTGCAACTTTCATTACATTGGAATAGTGCTTTAATATTCCCATGATATTGTTGGATACTTTAGTGTAGAGACTAAATGTTCCTCTAACCATAAGGACATGAGGACATAGCTTGACAGCTTGAGAAACTGGCATTCCTGAATGAATCCCATATTTCCTTGCTTCGTATGAGCAAGTACTAACAACTCCTCTCTTCGTTTTTGGGTTACCACCTACAATGAGTGGTTTTCCTACTAAGGAAGGATTTTCTCTGATCTCTACTGAAGCGAAAAATGCATCTAAATCCATATAGAGAATTATAGAATCAAATGATTGCTCTTTCTCAGAGAAATAAGCTGTTTGATTGACAAGGGCCATGTCAAGAGAAAATGGCTTTTTTGATATATAAACCTAAAAAAAATGGAAAAAAAAGAGATATTATCTCTGTACTTTTCTTCTTATGAATATTACAGCTATACCAGCTATGGCTATTATAGGTAATACAAGTAATGTAGTAAATTCAGGTCCTACTGGTGCTACTTCTCCAGGTGTAGGATTACTTACAACAAAATCTGCATCACAATCATCTGAATCTTCATTAGGTGGACTACGCTGTAATGTTTGATCTTCCCCTGTTGAACTTCCTGACCAACTAACTACTCCTGATACAGATCCTGATCCCCATGCAACTGCATCTCTTATAGTTTCATCTGGATCTTTGAGAATTATTTCATCACCTGTGTTTGCTAATGCAATATCACCTAATCCATAATCAGCTGCTGATACAGTGATTCCTAAAGCTGACATTTCGCTTACATACGCTGCACTGCTTTGAGCAAACACTAATACTTCATTTGCATTAATTTGTGCTCCTTCAGGTAATGTATAAGTTCCTTCATTGTCTGTCAGTGTCCATCCTTCAATTGCTAAAGCAAAACTAAAATCATTATAGATTTCAACGAATTCACCATCAGGTTCAGTGTCGGCATCGTACCTTACTTCCGTTATTAGAAGTTTCCAATCCACAGTATTCATAATATTGATATTTTTCTCAATTTCTATTGGTGATCCTGCTGTGGGAGTTCCAACAACCTTTACTGTGTGAATACCATCAGTGTAAGTAGTAGTATCTACAACATGACCAACAGTTCCTGTAGGACTAACCCATGTATGAACTGAAACTGAATCTATGAGTAGTTCTCCAGATGTATAGGTATTTATCGAGAATATTGCTTGGAAGTTAAAATTACCATCAGCTATTCCTCCAGCTTTTGGTGATAGAAGATCTACTGGTTGTGCAAATCCTACTGGTGTTTCACTTACAGCCCAATCCTCATCAAAAACATCTTTGTAATAAGCTGCGATATTAGAATTCTTAACAATAGCTCCTGATTCTCTGTTAGAGTCAACAGAGTTGTTAGACCAATTAATACTTGAAATTTGTACAGTTTCACCATCAACTAAAACATACTTGTTGTGATTATGCCCTAATCCTTTGAAGAATTTAACCTGTACTCCGTGACTGATGAGAGTTTCGGTAACGTTTTCATTTGCTACTCCTGGTTCTGGGATTAAGACTCTTATAGCAACACCTCTTAGTGCAGCAGCTAAAACATCATCGAGTAAATCACAGTTAAATTTCATATATTGCAATTCTAGATCGATAGAAGTTGTAGCAGCATCAATGATTCCTGAGAGTAGTTCATAACTATTATCTGGTGCAAAAATAGGTGTAACTTCTGTATATTCATTAAATGTGTCAATGATAGATACTGGTGTATAAGTACCAGTTGTTTCATTAGCTTGTAAACTACCACCACCTGAACCCAGTGTGTATGGAGTAGAGATTAATCCATCAGCAATGAATACGTTTTCAAAATATGTTGCAATACCTGCATGGTTGAATAGAAAACCCATTTCTCTATTTTTTCTAGCACCTGAATATTGAGGAATACTTGAAGGAGCCCAATTACCTGAGTAAACAAATGTTTCTATTCCATCAATTATCCAGAATTTTGCATGAGTAAAGACGAATTCTGTTCCATTAGTCCAATAAACATCGATACCTGCGCTTTTCATTCTATAAGCAGCTTCTTCTGTATAAGCATCCTCAAAAGAGTTAACTCTGTCATCAGAAAGCTGAACTATAACCTCAACACCTCTCTTATGTGCTTTAATTAATGCATTAACTAAAGGCTCACTAGAAAGTGTATATACTTCAAGATGAATCGATGTTTGAGCATGTCTTAACGCTTTATGTATCACATCATAAGCATAATCGGGTCCCACTATTGTAGTTACGTTTATAGTTCCAGTAAATGTTTGTGTTGTAATAGCTTTTGGAGTAATTTCGGAACTGTCATTAGGCAAAATTATTCCATTTGTTGTGTAAGATGTTTTTATTGCTGTGAATAATAACATCCCTAGAATTATAATATTAACAAAATATTTCTTTTTCATATCTATACATAGAAATTTCACTTAATAAATATCTTACTACAAAACAAGAAAGCAGGAAAAAAGATGATTAAGATAAATTTTCTAGCAGATTATTTGCTTTAACAACATCTGCGGGGGCAGAAGCATTACTTGCAGCCACATTTATGTATCTACAGTATTGTTGATAATCACTTTCACTTATTTCCATTATGGCTGTTATATCCTCTATTGTTAATTCTTTCACATTTGGGATTTTTACTATTTCTTTTGCGAATACAAGTGGTGTCATCTTTTGAACAATTTTCTTAATTGGTTCTCCCCAGAATTGTTTTAGATAATTAACATCTTCATCTTTAGCTCCCCAAACTTGTATTCGATGTCTATACTCTCTTACCTTTTCAACGATTTTTAATTTTGATTTAACAAAAATGAAGTTTCCTTCTCCTGTATCTTGTTGTTTTACAGTTGTCCCATATTTTTCTGCAATTACTTGCAGTTGATCAAATATAGCTTCTTTGTCTTCTGGTTCAAAAACGACTTTCATGTGATAAATAATGAAAGCGTATTAAATAATCTATTTGTCGTTCTAACAACACACAATTACTTACTTATGGTAATCATAAAAACCTTGCATTTTCTTCTCCAGATCCTTTTCTTCTGGTTGTACAACTACAACATTTTGCTTTAACCAATTTGGTAAATGCTTCTTATAATAGAATCGTGCAAATCTGTAATCAAGGAGAACAATCACTCCGAAATCCTCCAAACTTCTTATAGGTCTTCCTGCTGCTTGTGAAGCTCTCGTAAGTGCTGGAATATTATACCCATATTCTCTGCCTTTTGTTGGAAATTGGTCATCAAGATATTCAATTGTTGCATTCAATGATGGACTAGGTTTTGCATAAGGAATACCTATGACTATTACACTCTGCATCTCTTCCGCAGGATAATCACTGCCTTCAGAAGATCTACCACCTAGAACAGAAACAAGCACTCCTCCTGAATTTTTAGCTTCAGCTTTGAAATTATTAACTAAATCATCAGTATCAAAAGAAGACATCCCTCTTTGAGTAATAAAAACTGGTTTGTCGATTTTGTTTTCTAATCCGTGTTTCAATAATCCATCCATAACTGTGTAACTCGCGCAAAAAACACCTACATTCTTAGGTGTATTCTCAATTACAGTTGCAATAACATCTACCATATTTAGGTAATTTGCAGGTATTCTATCTTCTAGTTTTGAAGAAACTTTATCAACTACAATGGTAAGATGATTTTCTTTTTTGTAAGGTGATGGTAAATCAAGACTCACTACTTTATTCTTATCTAGTCCTATTATTTCTGAATAAGCATTAATAGGTTCCAAAGTCCCAGATAATGACACTGAAGCATA
>JAGLTB010000019.1 GCA_023270155.1 Candidatus Heimdallarchaeota archaeon
GCTCCTTCTGAGGTTTCTATTACAAACGAATTTGCTCCAGCAACTGAATGGTCGACTGGAAAAGTATGAATGGTTAAATCATCAATTGTAAATTTTGGTTTGAAAAAATTTATTTGTCTTGGAATAACAGATTTGTATTCTCTTACTTTCTTTGTAGGATCAGTTTTGCTATCACGAATTTTGAATGCTTCCTTTATTTTTGTATATTCATGGAAACCTGACCCTGTTTCTTCTAAGGCTTGAAGAATGCTCTTACATCCTGGTGAGCAATGGACTGGAATCTCTGTCCTGATATAAGATAGAAATCCTGCGTGATCTAAATGAGGATGAGAAAGAACTACACCATCATATTCTGGTTCTGCTTTACTTTCTCTTAACCTTTTTTCATAATCTGGTCGATAGAGTCCTTCAAGATCAGGAAGTATTCCCAATTTAGTAAAATCACTAATATAACTCCATTTACGAGGTTGTAAATACGGTGTGAAATAACTCCCCCATTTTGAAAAACTTAAGCCGAAATCAAAGAAAACTTTCGTATCTTTATCTTCGATGAGAATCTTGTTTCCTCCAATTTCTCCAGCAGCTCCATGAATAGTGATTGATGTCATCTATTAACTTTTAGAGTAATTGGTTAAAAAGATATGTGGGAAAAAAGTGACAAATTTTTGTCTTTGCTGAATATTTTAATAAAGCATCCCACACTGTTTTTTCATGAGTAGTTTTAGATGCCCAAAATGTGGTAATATTCTAGACACATATATTGGAGCTTTACATCCAATGGAAGCAGTTGCAGCAGAAATGTTGGAAAAAGGAATTATTTTCCATTGCCCAGGATGTCATTCTCGAAATTATCACTCTTCTGATTTAACATGTCCGCAATGTAACACACAAAAATTAGGATCATCAATAAGTGAAGAAAAGATCCCTGATCAGATTATGAAGAAAGTTGAGGGATCAATCTATTGTCTTAATTGTGAGTTCAAGTTTACAGTCTTGTAAACAGAAGTTTTCCTTTAACCATTTTATCTTTCAACTACAAGTTCAACTACATCGGTATCAGCTAAAGTGTGATCCAAACCTACTTGTTGTCCTTCAAATTCAGCAGATGGTCCCCATACACGAGCGAATCGGAATCTGCTTAAGAAGCTTGTATGTATTTTTTCAGCAACATCAGTTATGGTGCCACCTTCAGGAAGAACAAACGGTTGTTCTAAATCAGCTTTTTGTCCAGGTTTCTTAGTATAGATCCTTATTATTTCTAGTTGTTCAAATAAAGCTTTTTTGAGATTTTCTAAGGAGTCTTCAGACTTAATCGAGATAGGGCATATTGTAAAAGAAGTGATTTCTTTCAATTTACTAAATTTTTCCTCGGATCCTGGTAAATCTCCTTTAGTAGCTATGATGCTTAACTTGTAATGAGTTTCACCATCTACTACTAGTTTTGAATCCTCTAGCTGTTGCATTAGAAAATTATATTGTCTATCTATATCCATAGATAAATCGATAACCATCATAATAGCGTCACTAGTTCTGGCTACGCGAACGATTTGTTTGTTAACGCCCCAATCTTCTTTGAAATCGAGGAAACCAGGAACATCTATTATTTGTATCTTCAAATTTTCATATTCAAGAGTACCTGCATGTGCTACTCTAGTCGTGTGCAGGTAAGCACCTATTTTAACATCAGTATTAGTAATTGCATTCATTAGGGTACTTTTTCCTACGTTTGAAAGCCCAAAGAGTGCTATACGACCATCTCCTGAAGCAGGAATATGGAAAGGGTCATGTACTCTAGTTTTCGTCTTAGGTTTTTCTTTTAGTTCAGCAATCATATCTTCTAATTCTCGAATCTGAAGTTGAAACACCCCAAGTTTATCGAGTTTTTTATCGCGAATATCTTGGATAATATCCTCTAATTCAGCTAAGAGTTCTTTTCCTTCAAGATTCCAAATTCTTCGAGCAATTTTGAATCGATACCATTTGAGTTTGGTGTATTCTTTTTTCATTCAGACACCTCCAATTTCTTTTAATTTTATATTAATTTTCTTCTTATTTTCAGTAAATTTATGGAAAACTAGTAGCCAGTGAGTATGATTGAATATCATTGAAACTGATCTTAAAGAAAAATCAAAAACCAACGAAAACAATGACAACTACTCGCTACTAATCTAGTAATATACAGGATAGTACGAGCGAGTTCCCCTCGCGTGAAGTTATTCAGCTAGAAGATAAGGCTTCATTGTTATCAAAATCACATCCAATTGTGCAGTTATAAACTTATCGAGGATGTTCTGCTCCTGGATTTGAATAGCCTTAAATGTGATTTTGTCAATAGATTCTATTGATGAAATTTCCTTCTTTCAAAAAAATCAGACAAAGAATCGGAAAACTGTCATCAAGTCATATAGCTTTCGTCATAATTATCTTTCTCTTTTTGGTTTTCATTATAACCTCAATTTCAGTATTTTTAGCTCATAGAGGATACACGATTTTTGAGAGCCAAGATTTACAGGAAACTCTAAATCAAAGCACTGGAAAGGATAAGGCCTTCCTGCATCATGAAATAGTGATAGGAATTTATGGTCCAGTCTGGCGAAATGAAAGCATCGATTATTGGTACATGACACCTTATGCTCTTTCTATTGTTTTGATAGATGGAAATAATATAAAACGTGTGGATAAACAGCATACGATTTATGATCATGGCAAATACATTTGCACAACTAGAGAGTTCAAACTGACAATAGATCAAATACCGAATGTAAGTATTCTCTCGTATCGAGTTTTTATTACTTCATACTACTATAATCCAAACA
>JAGLTB010000020.1 GCA_023270155.1 Candidatus Heimdallarchaeota archaeon
TTTCCGATAGATTTTAATTTGCTCGAAATATAATAGATGCATACATGAAATTCAAGATGAATCGAAGAGCTGTTTCTCCAGTTGTAGCAATTGTCTTAATGTTCGCTCTTACAACTGCAGCAATAGGCATTTCTTTAGCTTACATGTTACCAAGTATAAGTCAGTTTAAGGACAAAAGCTACAATAATAGTAATAATCTCTATTTCATCGCTTTGGATTCAGCGATTCAAGATTTAATAACAAATAATCCTCCAATGAGTAAACAAATCCAGATTAATCAAGAAGAAGGAGAATTTATGATAGACTCAAGTTGGAGTGTTCTCTTTCTGCTCAAAGATATAACAGGATCACAAAGTAGTCTTGTGCTTGAAGATCAAGTTACTCGTTTTGTGCACAGGAGTACTGCTGTAGCAGATTACGATAGTGGAGAGCATAGATATATGATAGGTCCTCAAGATCAAGATTATTTATTCATTAATGGGAGTAGCACTCTTTATAACGAGATAACTGTTCTTAACAGTTCTCGAACTAAGTATGAAACGACTTTTCTTGATTTAGCTCTATATTATAGATATGCACTCTCAATTAATTATAAGGAAGCAGGATCAACAGAGATATATCAATTAGATATAATTCATGTTAATTTGATTCTAAATGAATCCTCTCTAGAGAGTACTTTGCAAAAACACATTTCTCTACAATTAACCTATTCAGGAACACAATATGAAGAATATGGTACTATAGATTTTGTGAATGATATAGAAGGAGAAATACGATTACTTGATCAATACAATCATTTTCAGAATGAATTTCCGATTTATTTCCCAATAAATACGAATTTTGTTTCACATCAAATTAATGTAAATATAATTAAAATAGACATAGGAGTATCATTTAGCTAGGAGATTAGTATGCCCAGTGAATATATAATGTATTTATCAATACTATTAGTAGGAACCCTTGCAATCGGTGGAATTTCAGCAACTATGGTTGCTATAAATAACACAATGGAAGACAGGGCAATAGAAGTAAATCTTGAGAATATTTTACAGAGCATTACGGAGGTAATTCACGACGTCAAAGAAAACGGTGATAACCAAGTTGAACTCGGTGCTACGGATTTGAATTATATCAATATACTTTCCATTCCTGAAGATATTCATCAAGAGGAGTATATTATAGAGGTAACTTCTACAGAAACATATTACTCATTAAAAGCAAGTCTTAAAGAAGATCCAGAAGTTTTCATCACAGTTGCACTCCTAATTTCACCCGATATAATCACAATTTCAGGATCTATCGATAGTACTAGTAATGCACCAAAAGTCATTTACATTTTTGACGGAATATCAAGCTCAATTGTGCTAACTAACTAAAATTAAGAGTTCTTTTGAGCTGAACGTTCTACTTTTAGCAGAACAGTCTAAGGAATTTTTCAAAGATGGAATAAACTAGTGATTTTGTTTATGAAAAGAAATACAGAATTGGTGTAAAAACATCCTTAAATTACTAAAATGAAAAATAACTTTAAAAAGAGTAGCACTTAATATTAATCTATGCAAGAAGAAACTGGGGAAACTTTTACTGATGCTGCAGCAGTTCCAATTCTTGAAGAAACTTATCCTGTCAGTCCTCCATTCTCATACGTTCTAATTCAAACGGATCCCGTTTCTAAAAGAACACAGTATATGGTAGTCGAGATTCCTCTTGACAGTAAGGAAAAGGCAATTTATGACAAAATATTCTCTATAATGGTTGACGAATTAGATGTTGACTTAAGTGTTTTGAAATCAACTGAAAAGGCAGAAGAATTTCTCAAGAAAAAGATTGTTGATATCATAAAAAGGTACAGAATTTCACTCAATGAATCTCAATTTGAGAAAATTATGTATTATCTAACAAGAGATCTTATTGGTTTCGGTAAGATTCAACCCTTCACACTTGATCCTAATATTGAAGATATATCATGTGATGGTATCGCTATACCAATTTATGTATGGCACAGAAAGTATGAGTCTATCTCTACAAACGTTTCTTTTGATACATCAGAAGAATTAGATAGCTTTATCATTAAACTTGCACAAAGAGCAAACAGACATATTAGCATAGCAAATCCTCTGTTAGATGCTTCTCTTCCAGATGGAAGCAGAATTCAATTAACCTATGGAAAAGAGGTAACACAACGCGGTTCAACTTTTACCATGAGGAAATTCAAAGCAGATCCATTTACCATAACTGATCTAATCCTTTACAATACAATTGATCTGGATATTGCAGCATTCTATTGGTTTACAATGGAGCACAATATCAGTACTCTCATTGCTGGTGGAACAGCAGCTGGAAAAACAACCCTGCTGAATACAATTTCGATGATGATTAAACCAGATCTAAAAGTTGTAACTATTGAGGACACTGCTGAACTCAATCTAGCTCATGAGAACTGGATTCCTAGTGTAGTAAGATCAGGTTTCGGTGAAACAACTGAAACAGGATATCGTAGAGGACAAATCTCGATGTATGAATTGCTGAGAGCGGCAATGAGACAAAGACCTGATTATATTATTGTTGGAGAAATCAGAGGAGACGAAGCATACGCAATGTTTCAAGCAATGAGCACAGGACACAGAGGGTTAGGAACAATACATGGTGATTCAGTTGAAGGTGTCATTCATAGATTGGAGAGCAAGCCAATGAATATTCCACGTTCAATGATGAAATCGCTAGATATAATCCATGTTATCCGAAAAGTAAGATTACAATCTAAATTTGCTCGTCGAACCCAGTCAGTTACAGAATTGATTGGTTTAGATCCAGTTACCGAGGAGATTTTAACAAACAAACTCTATCAATGGAATCCAAAAGATGACACTTTCATTTACTTTGGAAGAAGTTATGTTATGGAGAAAATTATAGAAAATACTGGACTAGAAGAGCAAGCTATATTTGATGAACTAGAGCAAAGAAAAACAATTCTTAGATGGATGGTTAAGAAACGAATTAGATATTTTGAAGATGTAGCTTCTGTAATCCAAGAGTATAACTCAGATCCAGATAGAGCACTTGAAAAAGCTAGGAAAGGATTAAAAGCATAATAATAAGGGATTTTTTCTATTCTCCTATTTTTCATTAAATAATTGCATTTAAATACAAATATTACTAAGAACTCTTGACAATATCTGTTGTGGTTGAGAGAATGAACGAAGATGATAATAAAAAGAAAAAAGGGAAAAAATCTTTTCCAGATGATTTTCCAGATGATTTTCCAGATGATTTTCCAGATGATTTTCCAGAAGAATTTTCTTCACCGTTTGATTTCTTTTCATCAGGGGGTGAATTCAATATGGATGAGATAATGGATAAAATAATCCCATATTTTAAAGGTTCTTCTTTTGGAAAGATGATAGATGAATTGATGAAGAATCTGATGAAAAATCTTGAAAATGTAGATTCTAGCGAATTTGAAGAAATTTTAAAGAATCCATTTGTCTATGGTTTTAAGCTTGGTTTAGGACCAGATGGTAAACCAAATTTCGGTCAATTTGGCAACTTAAAACCAAAAGAACATGGAGATATAGAAAGTTCAGATGTTAGAGAACCTCTTATTGATGTGTTCAAGGAAGATAAATGTGTTAGAGTAGTTGCTGAGGTTCCGGGAGTTAGTAAGGGGGATGTCCATTTGACAGGATCTGAAAGAACTCTAACTATCAAAGCTCATTCAAAATCTAGAAAATATGAAAAATCAGTAAGTTTACCTGTTGAAGTAGATATCAAAACAGCTAAAGCTAAATACAAAAACGGAGTACTCGAAGTAGTGATTGAAAGAAAAGAAAATCAAAAAGAAGAAGATCATGAAATCGATATAAACTGATTTTCAAATAAATTGAAAAAGAAAGACTATATTTCCATCCATAAGATTATGTTATGAGGAAAAGTTGCCATAATTGTCTGCCCAAGCTGAAGATCAGCTGAATAACTTCCATCACCCATATTGCTTATAGGAGTACTTGGGTTAATATCTAAAATACCATTATTTATCATAGATTTAATACCATTATTTATTTTATAGAGATAAATATAATTTTCACTCCCAGTTGTGTCTGATATCTCAACATAATATGTTATATCTATTAAGAATGTTCCATCATAATAAACATCAGGACTATCTATTTGCAATGTAACATTGAATTTAGTTTGTATTGAAACAGGATTTATAATTGAACTAGTATTAGATATACTGAAATCTACTTCATCTAATGATAGAACTGATGGCAGATTATGATTATCGAGAAAATATTCTATATCATTGAGTCCTTCTAATACAAATACTATAATTTCGTTTCTAGTAGCTCCAGTAGATCTGTGAGATAATGAAGCCTCTGCTAAATCCTGGATTGCAGTAATTGAGTTGTCTATGTAATTGGAAAGCTGTTTCTGGTTTGGTGCTGGATTTACATATGGACTTTGAGTTATACGATAAACAGTTGTAGAGAGTAGAATTAGGTAGATTAGAATCACTATTGCTAATAATAGAAAAACTTGAGCTTTGCGATTCTTGAATAAAGATTGTCTCATTTTAAACACCTTTCAACCACACTTGGAAGTGGTAAACATATGATTCAAATTCTCCATTGATTTCTGCAATCAAATAGTCAATTCCAATACTTTCTTTGGGTAAGATTAGAGCTTGGTTTATCCAACTGTTACTCACTACATTACTTGATGCCATATTTTCACAGAATAACTGGAATTCACCATTATCAGGTAATATTCCATAAACTGATTGTTTTATTGTGTTCTTGATTTTAGCTATTTCTACTGCTGAACCAGTTTCAACAGTTACAATGTATTCATCTAAAATTCCGTTTTTATCAAGAAGTTTTAGTGTGTTGTAAACATCATCCTGGAAGTTTGGTTCAGATGAGGGTTGAGTTGCAAGTTGAACCTCATATAGTGCTGTAACCATTATAATCATTACAGATACAGCTATGAATGCTTCAATTATAAACAACTGACCTTTCTTGTTTTTAGTTAAACGTTTCATTTTATCACCAATACCACATTTGACATTTTACAAGTACATTTCGTACCATTAATGTGTGAGTCACAGAAGTATATGAAGATCCTGGAATCTGGGAGATAGGACCATATGTACCTCCAAGATTTTCTGTTAAGAACATTGGAATTCCTATAAAACCTGCGCGATAATCTGAACCTTCTCTTTCTTGTACAACTACAACTGCAACTCCATCAGCTGGAGCAGGAATGTTCTCTGCTAGATAGATTCGCCCTTCAACATTATTTACTTGCAACAATGAAGCCGTACGATGAGTTATGTCAATATCACCATAGGGAAATAAGACGAATGCTTGAGCTTCGTCACTTAATTGAGTGCGTGATACACTAATATCAACTGAACTAGCTTTCGATGCTGTATTTTCTTTAACAAAGGGATTAAGAACAAAATCTGATTGAAAGTAATCTAATCCTGATGCTTCCTTTTCCATTCTTAAAGTTGTATAGTCTTGGTATATTTCACCAACTTGAGCAAATGCAACTATACTATAGTATTTAGTTGTATTAACATTTATAGTCGATTTGAAACTTACTACTCCAGAAATATCCTTCGTTTGTGTATAATTTGATGCAACATTGTTATTGGCATCAATAGAAAAAACCCAGATGTCTGCACCGTCTATTGGAGTTTGATATTCAGTTACTATTCCATTTATTGTTATTGTATCAAATGCTATTTGGATACTGTTGAATGATATTGTTATGGGAGAGTATATTTCCAATGCAAAATCTTGAATCAGAGCAAATGAAGTCTTAGTTCTAATATAATCTATTTGCCAAAAATCCATTATCCCTGAAGATAATCTATTGATTTTGGTAAAGTCCATACTCTCTTGATTACCTAATAAACCTACTCTAAAATCAGATAAGTAGCTACTTCCTATGCTTCCCCAATTAGTTGGATAACCTTGTGAATAGAAAATATTGCTATAGATCGTGTCAAGTTCTTGTTCTTGAGAATAAGTCTCCATTTGTACTAGAGAGGGTATGAGAAGGTTTGAGAGTACTATTATTATTTGACTAAATGCTATGATGAAAATCAGCATAGCTAAAGCGAAGTCTACACCTCTAACTTGTCCTCTATGGTTTCTTGTGAGTTTATGAAGATTAAGCACCAATTTTCAATTCTCCTTTATTCTTCTACGTCATCCCCAAGAATTCTTTCTTCCAATAATGATTTAATCTCTGCAAGTGTAGCTTCTAATTCCACTAATTCCATTCCCTTGTCTAGCAAATTTGACGCTCTTTCTTGCATTTCATCAGCTTTCTTTATCCTCTCTGAGACAAGTTCTTCCACTTTTTCATTCAAAGTAGTTAAGTCACTTTTTGTGCTCATTTCTTGCTCTATTCTTTCAATTCTGTCTTCAAGAGGTCCTAAATCAACTGATACTGAACCAACAACGCCCTCTGAATCACCGTTCACAGCGGGAGCAACACCTTTATCTAGTGTCCCCATTACTCTCACTACATTGAAGCTTACTTGGTTCACTAGTCGCTTTATTTCAGCAACTTCATCTTTTAAGGATTTAACATCATCTTCTAATTTACCCATATGATTTCACCAATTTTCAACGTCATATATTTAGCGTTATAAGGGGATTATCTGGTTGAATTAGTATCTTAAAAGCAAACCATCCAATGAACATTAAAACTACAGAGTGCATTAGGCCAGCTTTTACTGACATTTTAGACATTTTCCCTGCAACTAAGCCAGAGAAAAATCCTTGCACAGCTAACATATGGAGGAACAGTATTTCAAGAGTGTCCAAATCAATTTCCATCAGGAATATTCCTGCTGTTTGTTCTTGCGAAATATTCGCAGTTCCAAAAGGAATGAAGAACGATACAAATAGAATTACAACTACTAAGATAAATATAACATATGCAGCATAAACTATGTAAACGTAGGGCTTCATTGCTCCTTCTCTTTCCTTCTTAAGATCCAGCAAGCTTTGAACATATTTTTCAGTTGCTTCAAAAATCTCTTCAAGGTTACCACCTGATCTCTCCGCTTCTAATATTAACAAAGTAGCTCTCTGAGCTAACGGAGTATTAATTGATTCTTGAAAATCTTCCATTGCTTGACTGAATGGAATACCCCATGATATTTTACTTGACATTTTTCGAAGTTCCGGAGTTAATGGACCATAGTGTCTCTTTGCAGATTCGTGGATTGCTCTTGGAAGACTCATACCTGTTCTTTGAGCATTACTAATTTCTCTTAGAAGATAAGGTAGGTTTTCATCTATTCTTGATTGTCTCCTCTCTTCTCTATAGATTATAAGAAAAGTTGGAATTCCTACCATAACAATGATTGCTAATATCACAAAATCATTGATGTCCAGAATTGTAATGAAATCACTTATTGTTTCTCCTGTAATCGGATCTACTTCTGTACTTACTAAATCTATTATACCCAAGGTAAGTAAAAGAACTGCTGATACTCCAGCTATTATCCAATATATAGTATCTTGAGTTATTTGAATCTCCCTTGTTTTTACTTCTACTTCATCACTTATTGCCATTTTTTCACCTACATTTCTGGTTGTTGTGCATCAATCATCACAATTATTGCCATTTCTGACACAGGAATTATTACATATACTAATACAGCCATTAAAACTGTCGAATTTCCCTCAGATCCACCTAACATTGACATCATTGCTAATATAACTATGAAGAATATTGGTGCAACTACTCCCAAGACCATGAATAATTCCGCCATTAAACCTAACGATTCTATGAAGTTCCTTTCAGTCTGTACCTTATCATTCATGAGAGTTTCTGTTGAAACTTCAAGATATCTTTGTAATTCTCCTCCAGATGTAAAAGTTCCAATTATTCCTTCTAGAAAACTTGAATATTTGGGAGAAGGAGATCTTAACGACGCTTCACTTAAAGCGTGTACTATGTCATATCCAAAGACGTGAATGTCTCTTGATATTTTTTTAGCATCTTTCACGATAGCTTTTCCTATAGATTCTTTTGTTAGAGCTAAGAATATCCTATCTGGTGTGACTCCAGCTGAAGACATTGCTGTCATATAACTTGAAGCTGTTGGTAAAGAAGCTTCTAGCTTTCTCTTTCGATCACCAACCAAGTAGCTGGGATATACCCATGTATAAACGAACATACCTATAAAAACCATTACTGGAAGTAAGACTACTAAAACCCAGGAAAATGTAGGAACAATTATTCTAATAGCTATCAAGAGGATTAAAGAAACAATAGCAATAATAACTGCCCAGAAAATCCTTACACTAAGATACATCCTTAAACTTTGTTCAATTCCAGCCTTTCTGAGTGTAGTTTTTAAGCCTTCAAATTCAGCTAAATAAGGTTCAACAATTTTGCCTATGAATGAATAAGCAAACGATTCCACTATTTTTGAGCTCATTATAATTTCCTCGAGATTATATCTTTGAATCCACTCTACAAAAGTATATTGTAGAATGACTATTTAACATTTGCTTGTAAAAAGTTTAACGAACAAATATTAGAAACTTTTTCTAGATGCAATGTTAGTTTTAGCTAAAATTTCTTTATAAACAAGAGGCATTTTTGGATTTATAATTATTATAAAGATACTTCTTCGTTTTTATTGAAATAGCCTTTAAAACGTAGAGATAGAACAGAATTCATTAGGTAAAAGATGAGACTATCGTCAAGTATAAAAATGATTATTAATAATTCCACATGTATGAGTCTTTATATTATCCAGTCTACTGGAGAAATGACTGAATGTGAGAATAAAGAAGTTGCTCTTTCTTCAGACAATGTTTTGCTTGTTATCTCACATGAACAGAAGAGAATCTATACATGGATAGGTAATCAAGCAGCTCCTCATTCAAAATTTGCATGTGCTAGAGAAACTGCGCGAATTAGAATGGAACTAGGATATAAAATCTTGAACTTAGAAGAAGCTGACACAAATAATGAATTTTTAGAAGCTGTTAATGAAGCGTGTAATATCGCTAAGAAACCAACCAAACAATCAGCTCCTGTTAAAAGACCTGAACCTACTCCAGAAGTTAAGAAAGGAGAGAAAGCTAAAACTGAAACCAAACCTAAACCAAAACCAAAAACAAAAAC
>JAGLTB010000021.1 GCA_023270155.1 Candidatus Heimdallarchaeota archaeon
AGCTAAGACAGCAGCTAAACCAAAAACCGAACCTAAAAAGGATACAACTCGACGATATAGTAACACAGCTGTCGAAACCCAAATCGTTGATGTAGAACACGTCATAAAACAGCTTGAGATATTGCAGCCAATGAGTGAAAGTATTAGAGATTATGTTATAATAGGGGATACTCTTTTTGTTGCACCAGAAAATCTCGAAAAGCCTAATACTGAATCAAAAGTATCTCTTCCAGATGGATCATTTGTAGCAGATGATTATATTCCCAGATTATTTTTAGAAAATGGTAAAATTATCGCAATTGAATTATGGAGAGAATCTTAAAGTTCTCTATTTTCCATTACTTTCTTTGCAATTATTGAATAGATATCTTCTACTCCTTCTCCCAATTTAGCTGAAGATTCTAAAACAGTAAAACCTTTTGCACCCCATTCTTTACTAGCTTCATCAAAAGAAACCAATCTTTCTTCTTCAAGATCAGTTTTATTTCCTACTATGATTATGGGTATATCAGGACACCTTTCCCTAACTTCATCAATCCAATTATTGAGGTGTTCGTAAGTTTCTTTTCGTGTAACATCGAAAACTACTACTGCACCATGAGCACCAGTATAGTATCGTTTTCTTAAATTAACTAGTTTTTCTTGACCTACAGTATCAAACAATACAACTCTTAAATTAGTATCTTCGTCAAATTGGATGTTTTTCGAGTGGAAGTCAACCCCAAGAGTAGGTAAATAGGAAGAAGAAAATCGATTTTGAGTGTATCTTAATGCTAAACTTGTTTTCCCTACACTATAATCGCCAATATTAAGGATTTTAATAATGTAAGTTACATTAGGGGTTAAGCTCATTAAGAGGATATTGCCTAAAGGATATTTGAGCATTGTGATATTTTTCTATTACATGCAACTCAAATTTTAAAAATATTTCAACAAAAAAATCTGTCCAGCAGTTCTTTACATGAAAAGATTGATATTACATTTCTTAAATACTAAATAGAGAGAGCACTCACAGATTTGAGAGAAATGGAAAAGATTTATACTGATTTGACTATTATCATTCCCACTTTAAACGAAGAAGAATCTATACCTATTATTCTCCAAAAAATTGATGAATGCGTATCTAAGACTAATATAATTATTGCAGATGATGGATCAACAGATAAAACAAAAGAACTTGTCGAATCTTTTGATGGAGGAATTAATGTACTATTTTTAGATAGAAAAAAGAAGAAAATCCATGGTTTAACCATCAGTGTATTAGATGCAATAAAAAACTGTAGAACACCAATGTTTCTAGTAATGGATGGTGATCTTCAACACCCTCCTGACAAGATAGTAAACTTCTATGATGTTTTGAAGAAGGATTTTGACCTTGTTGGAGGTAGAAGAATCAAAGTATTAGGGAAATGGCCTCTTCAGAGAAGATTAATGTCCATTATCGCATCTTTAGCAGGTAGAACTTCTTTATTTATTAGACGAAGAAATAGAGTAAAAGATATATTGTCTGGTTTTTTCGCTTCAAAGACAGAGTTATGGCAGAAACTGCTGGAGGAGAAAGAAGATGAATTCACATTGGAAGGATATAAAGTCCTTTTTGATTTCTTGAAAATTTATCCTTCTAAATTAAAAATTAATCATGTGGATTATGTCTTTGGAATACGCGACTATGGAGAATCAAAAATTAGTGGAAAAGTTATTTGGTTATATTTCAAATCTCTGTTTAAAAAAGCTTGAAACAAGGAAGATAGTGAGTTTAAACTCCTATTAGATGTTCTTTATAATCATACACCGTTTCCAAAAATTCTTGCATGAGTTCAGGATTCTTTATACCAGGTATTTTTTCAACACCTGAGGAAATATCAACAGCGTTTGGTGAAAGAGCTTTCGCTATTTTCCCAATATTAGAAGTTTTCAAACCTCCACCAACAATGAGTGGTTTGGTTACAATATTTTTGATTTTAAAGATGATGTTAATCAAATTCTCCTTCTTGCTCTTAGAATCCCAATTTAATCCTAATGGTAAATTAATGTTTATCGCGTGGACATAAGAATCTAGTATTTGTGCAGCTTTAATAGGATCTGAATCAAGAATATTCGATTCCAAGGTTTCATTATCAATATGAATAGAACCAATTATCGGAATAGTTGATATTGATTGAACAGCAATAAGAGTTTTGACATCATTAAAGAATAAGCCATTGATTTGAATCATATCCGGGTTGCAGATTTCCTGAATTTCGAATATCTCATCAATTGAAGATGGAACAATTTCTGCAATTGTTACACAGTTTTCCATACTTGCGAAAATCCTTCTTGCATCGAATTTGCTTACAGCCCTAATTTCATTAATATCATCTATTATTGCTCCTATAGCAAATTCAGGGGAAACATCGACGGACATAGCTGAATCAAAGTCAGTAACACCGGAAATTTTTGCAATCCACACTCTTAGTTACCTCAAATTGTAATATTTGATAGGGTTTTAATATTTTCCCCATGTAACTAAATTTGACATAACAGAATGATATCCCGAATGTATCTGCGACTTGACAAGCATAATTTCTGGATATTACAAAAGACCATATTCTATTACTCACACCTTATTTTGATTACATGACAACGAAGGATACGTTTCTCAGTTACAAATTGGAGAAAGCAATAGCTAGAATAAAGACTCACCATGGCTACAATGATTCTCCTCTATTTCTAGAGATATGTAACTGTCCAAGTAAAGGTGGTTCATTATATTATGATACTAAGAAAAGCTCCTATTTTGGAAAAGGTTCATGCAATAGAGGTCTTCTTTGTTCTAATATTCAAGTCGATAAACATCAAGTAAGAGTTCGCAAAGCAATACCTCTAGAATTAGCAAATATTTCATCTAATCAAGATAAAATCTCACTCAAAAATCAAGATTTGAATATCTCTGCTAGAATTATTTCTTAAAATTAGCTAAATTCCATAGCTTCTCCGTATATAGTGATTGTTTAAACTTATAAAGAACAATCAACTATTTAAGTACAAAATTTAACGAGTATTAGGATGAGTAACGCTGACGAGATTCTTTACAAAGAAGCTCTAATTAACGCATTCAAATATGGATCAGCTGAAGTTAAGATTGTTTTTAAGAAGATTATGGCTAATTATCCTAATTTAAGAGAAAAATCGAAAGAATTATTCTCAAAACTAGAGAAGATTGTCAAGGAAGTCAATTCATTTTCAGAGGAAAAAATAGCAGAAATTGTTGAAAACAAATTTCCAGAAGAAATCATTGTTGAGAAGAAAGAAAGAGTGGTTCTTCCAGATTTACCAAATGCTGTGGAAGGAAAAGTAGTAGTTCGTTACCCTCCTGAACCTTCTAAACATCCTCATATTGGTCAAATGCTTTCATTTTGTATTAATCATCTTATTGCAGAAAAGTACAAAGGAAGGAGAGTTCTACGATTCGATGATACAAATCCAGAGAGGATAAAAGAAGAGTTTTACGAAGGTTTTCGTGAAGCAATTTCTTGGATGGAATTAAAAATCGATCAAGAAGTTTTAGCTTCTAACTATATGGATACTTATTATGAAAAAGCAGAAGGACTAATCAAGAACGGTGATGCTTTTGTTTGTTCATGTGAAAGAGAAGCATTCTCAAAACTTAGAGCTGAAGGAAAATCTTGTCAGTGTAATTTGAACAATGCTACAGAGAAGAACATAGACTTATTTGAACAAATGATGAAAGGGGAGTTTTCAGTGGGAGAAGCAGTTCTAAGATTAAGAGGAGACATGCAATCAGATAATTCAGCTTTAAGAGATCCTGTTTTATTACGGATATCAGAGTTTCCTCATGCAATTCAAGGAGATAAGTATCATATTTGGCCGATGTATGATTTTGAATCTCCAATAATGGAAGAGATTACAGGAGTAACACACATTTTCAGGAGTATTGAATTTGGAAAAATGAGAGAGGAACTCCAGTCTTTGATTTCAAAGAAACTAAATATAATTCCTCCAGAGTTTTATGAATATAGTAGATTCAACATAATCGGTGCTCCAACACAAGGACGAGTCATCAGAGAACTTGTTGAAGAGGGTGTAGTAAATGGGTGGGATGATTATCGTTTAGTGACATATCAGGCATTAAAAAACAGAGGAATTCAACCACAAGTTTTTTCAGAGATTGTTGAAAGGGTAGGCATTACAAAATCCACTACTAATATTGATTGGTCATTAATATTTTCTATCAACAGGAAGATAATTGAACCGAGATCAAAACACTACTTCTTTGTAGATGAACCGATCGAGATTGTTCTATTAAATCCAGAACCAGTTGAACTTGAAATTTCCTTACACCCATACAATAAGGATTTAGGAAAAAGAAAAGTCAAAGTAAATGAGACGTTGTATTTAAGTGGGACAGACAAAAAACTGCTTAAAGAAAATGAAATCCTCAGAATGAAAGATCTCTACAACATTAAAATTGTAAAAAAAATCAATGAAAAAAAATATGAAGCAGAAATTTTTGGAGATGAACTACTTCCTAAGATTCCTCGACTTCAATGGGTTTCTGAACCTGTGAAAATAGAGATTGTTAAACCAGAAATGTTATATTTAAATAATCGAATTAACAAAGATAGTCTAGAGTATATCACTGGCTTCGGTGAAAAGAGTATCTCCAACCTGAAGATAGGAGAAATAGTTCAACTTGAACGCTTTGGGTATACAAAAGTTAATAAGAAGAACGATAAAATAAAAATGAATTACATTCATGGATGATGCTAAATCATGGAATATGGACTACTAATATTTCTAATATTCATTGCCTTATCTCTTATAGTTGCAGCAAGAGCTGCTATTAAGAGCAAACAGAAAAAACAAGCTCCGAAGAAAAGATACAAGCCTTATCAACCATACGGGCAACAAGAATCCACAGTTCAAACTCCAGCAAGATCAGCAACTCCTAGACAAGCTTCTACACGACCAGGTCAATCAGATTCGAGAGCTGCTTATGCAAGTGCAGATGAATTTTTCAGAGCCGGGATGTATGATAGAGCAAAAGAAGAATACCTTAAGACTGGAAGAGTTTTTGGAGCAGCAAAATCTATAGCAGCTAAAGGTAGAGAATTTATCCCTGATTCATTACAAATTATCTCTAGGTATGCACCTGAAAGAGAAGAAGAAATGGTTAGAAATCTTTCTCGATATTTCTTTGATAGTGGAGAAACCGAAATTTCTGCTTTGATTCTTTCCGAAAGTGGTTTAACAGGAGAAGCTGATGCTGTTTTAGCTACAATTGGAAAAACGATTGATGATATTGCTCTGGGAGAGGTAGTGGAAGTATCTTCAATAGAACCGATTGTTTCAGAAGATGAATTGGTTGATACTCAAAAAAGTCTTGAGGAATTAGAAGTAATTGCAGCTGAAGCTAAAGAGACAGAAGAGGGAGAAATAGTAATTAAAGAAAAGGAAAAGAAAGTAGTTGAAGTTAAACGAATAACTACACAACCACTAAAGATTGCTACTTCTGCTTTAGAGGATAGATGCAGTGTCTGTATGTCTCCTATCAAAGCAGGAGAAAGTTTTGTAAGATGCCCACACTGTGAAATCCCTTCGCACTATTCTCATATAGTTGAGTGGATAAAAGTCAAACCTCAATGTCCTAACTGCAGAAAGAAGTTAGTCTCAAAAATGTTTCAGGAATAGAGAAAAGAGTTAAAAACATATTTGCAATGAAAACCTCATGGTATTCTTACCTCCTTTTTCAAAAGAGATTATTAAAGAGTATATTGATTTAGAAACTCAAACACAAATTGCAGGTTTTGATCTCTCAGTTAGAGAGATAATGCAATTACAAGATGGGGGAGTATTAGATTTTGATAATTCAAAAAGATTGATTCCACAGCATGAGCTGTTAGAAAAAGAGGACGATGCTTGGATGCTTAAACCAGGAGGGTATTTAGTAAGATATAATGAGATTGTTGAAGTTCCAAATGATGCAGTTGGAATTGTATTACCACGATCAAGTCTAATGCGATGCGGTGCGACAATCTTCTCAGCTGTTTGGGATCCTGGATATAAGGGTAGAGGAGTAGGATTGATGGTTACTTATGCAGAAATAAAAATACATCAAAACACAAGAATTGCTCAAATAATGTTCATTAAAACATCAGAAAAAACAAAGAAAGGATATTCTGGGGATTATCAAAATGAAAGATAAGAGGGAAATGTTAAAACTAATAGTTTTATCTACACAATACGCATTTTTTATATATTAAAATCTAAATAGTGAAATAGCAGATAAAGAAAGTGAGAATATGTCAAAGAAAGCTGATCCACCTAAAAGCACTAAACAAGCTACTTCAAAAACTCCTGCTGAAAAGAAAAAACCAAAAGAAGCAGAAGATTGGATAGCAGAAATTATTCCAAAGAAGAAGAAACCAAGCGTTCAGAAATTAAATGATGATGATCTAAGTGATGTAATTGTTAATAAAATTCCAGGAATCGGACCTGCGGTTTCAGAAAAACTCATGTCTGCAGGTTACATAACCTTAGCAGCTGTTGCACATGCATCTCCTTACGAACTAGTAGAACATTGTGAAATAGGAGAACAAACTGCAAAACGACTAATTACGGCAGCTAGAAGTCAAATTGGAGTAGGTTTCAAAACTGCAAAAACATTGCTTGAGAGTAGACAGAAGCTTCAAATGATACCAACAGGAAGCAAGGCTCTTGATACACTACTAAAAGGAGGGATTGAGACCAGCTCTTTGACAGAAATATCGGGAGAATTTCGAACTGGGAAAACACAAATCTGCTTCCAATTGTGTGTAATAACAGCTATGGAAAAGAAAAACGGTGGATTAGATTCAGGAGTTATTTTCATTGATACAGAAGGGACTTTTCGACCTGAAAGAATAGTTCAAATCTGCAATAGATTCGGAGCAAATCCAGATGATGTCTTGAGTAGAATTCACGTAGGAAGAGCTTACAATTCCGATCATCAAATGGTCTTAGTTCTAGAAAGTCCAAGACTGATAAAAGAGAAAAATGTTAAATTAATGATTATTGATTCATTAACCAGTCATTTTAGAGCAGAATTTACAGGTCGAGGAGCTCTTCTAGAAAGACAACAGAAACTCAATAAATACTTACATCAATTGCTCAGACTTGGTGAAGTTTATGATATAGCAATCGTTGCAACGAATCAAGTATTATCAAAACCAGATGTACTCTACGGTGAAACTATTTTCCCAATAGGAGGGCATATTGTAGCACATTCTTGTACGACTAGAATCTTCTTAAGAAAAGGAAAGGGAGATAAAAGAATAGCAAGAGTGATAGATAGTCCCCACATCCCTGAAATTGAAACCGTCTTTAGTATAACTGAAGATGGGATAGTTGACATTGAAGATTCCGGCTAGGAATGTAACAACATTTAAGTAAGACGTTTAACAATCTGTCAGATAAGAAATTTAATCTTGTAAAAAATATTGGTGATAGATTTGTCAAGTGAAGGCATATCAGTTAGTGACGCTATAAAAATTACTGAATTAGAGAACCAAGTGCAAATTCTTCAAAACAAAGTTGAAGAGCTTGAAAATATCAAGAAGGAATTGGAAGAAAAGAGCAATAATCTAGATCAAGAACTCAATGATTTAAAAGAAAGATCTGCTGCTTTGAATGAAATTGAAAGTGCAAAAGCTAATCTTGAAACTGAAGTGGAAAATTTAAAACAAGAGAATTCTCAACTTCAAGAAGAAAGAGAGAACTTAAACAATGAGATTCAAGAGCTCAAGAATGATACAATGAGAAAGGATACTGAAATCTCAAATGTCAAGAGGGAATTTGAAACCAAAAGCGAAGGTATTCAAGAAAAGGAACATACCATTGAGAAGCAGAAAGAAAATATAGCTGAAATGGAGAGTATAAAAACAGAGCTTGAAGCACAAGTTGAACAACTTAGAGATGAGAAAGCAACTATCGAAAACAAATACAATGAGCTTTTAACGGATTCTTCTAGGTTGGAACAAATTAAAGCTGATTTAAGAATAAAAGAAGAAGCTCTTAGGAGATTCCAAATCATCGCTGAATCTGATCCATCTTACAGCTGGCTTTCGACTCTAGAACAATATAAAGTTATAGAGCTAAAGAGATTAGCTATGTCTACTGGATCATCAACACATGCTATTCTAAAATATGTAAGATTGCTTGAACGAGCAGGTCTTGTAGATATAGAAATGCATGGGAAAGACGATCCAAATCCAACTATAAAGCTAAAATAATTTTTTTCTAATTTTCCTTTATTATTTTTTTAGTATCCTTTTTTTTGGTCTTGTTTTTTCACAACATTATTATTTTAAATTGTGGAATGATAATTACAGTGAACAAAATGAGCAAAGTCGAGATAAAAGTCAATAATAATAAAATACCTCTGAATCAATTTGTAAATACCATAGTGTCTAAACTTATATTAGCTATAGTCGATTCTCTAAAGGGAATAGAAGACAAAGATATAGAAAATGTAAACATAACGCTCGATATGAAACTTAGCTAAACTGCCAAAAGGCGTCTAACCGTCGTTTAAGTGGGTCCCCTCACGAGCGTTGAGGGGAAAAGATCATGAGGAAGGAGAGCACCTTGAAGGGAAGCAATATTTTTAGCAGCATTAAAGTGAGTATTGATTTGTTGACCACATTTCTTGCAAGATGCAACATCATACTGACCAGATTGTCGAGCGAGAGCACCTTCACAGCTATAATGTAGAGTACTAGTTTGATAGGGATGGACCGATTCTAACTGAACATCATAGCCCAACTCCAAAGAAGCCAACCAAATAGCTTTTTTGTAAATAAATAAACTATCGGGCATGGTGTAGATAGCTTTAGCTAAAGCGCCTTTGGTACCTGAGGGGTCAACAGTTAATCTTTCAATTTTCAACACTTGACACTTCTTTTTCACCAGCACTGCCGCGAGAAAGTGAGGAAGAAGACGAGTAATCTCTTGAAGGATTCTATGACGGCGAGTATAGACGCGATTAAGTTCACCCTTGAGCTTACAACAACCGCGGGAATCATGCTCTTTACGCTTTCGTGCTAATCCTTTGTTAAGTTCAGCAATAACCTTCTTGGTAAGATGTTCATAATTTTTAGCTAATTCCAACAGTTCTTGAGGAAGGACTACAGAAGTGTTAAACGCAACCATATGCCTTCCTAACCTATTAATATCTATTCCAAGTATGGGTGTTTTCTTTCCTGAAATGTGCGAAAGATAACGATGGAGAAGTGTAGGGGAGTGGAAACAGCTATGAGTTCCTTCTAATACTACATCTACCCTAGGCTTATAGCTAGGGGATCCACTACTTTTTACTTGGAACACTTTGATGTTGGCACCATTCCTGATATATTCTACTACTTTCTGTGGAAAATGAATTTGAGCTATTAGTTTTTGTTTTCCTTTTCTTGGAAAACCGAGTTCTGTCCATCCTTGCTTTTTTACTTGTTCAGTCAATTCTTGAGCATTCCCTTCACGGGTAATAACATAATTTTTTTTCATGAGTAATTTTACTGGTAATCTTCCTTTCTTTTTACGTTTAAATGGTGGAGAAACAACATGTTCACTAGGTAGAACCTTGATTAACTTAGGGACACTCTGCATGTAATGATCAAAGAGTGTGAAAACTACTATCAGCCTAACTGCTGAAAAGAGTTTTCGGGTAGGTTTACCTATTGTTTGAGCTAGTTGTTCTGCGAGAGCTTTGAGACTTTTCCATCGAGAAGATTGAGAGCAATTAATCCATGAAGTTAGAAAGGGGATAACAATCGCTTGTTCTTTTTTCAAGAGTTTTAGTTTTTCAAGATATGCTTTCTGATTCTTGGATAGTTTTGGTAAGAGGGAAAATTCGTGAGTGTAGTAAAACAACGCATCATCGAGGGCTTGTAAGACCTCATACTGAGTGGAAGCTGGAAGCTGAGCGTTCAATTGTAGAAACTCGGAAGTATAAAGAGTTTTCTGTTTTTTTCTCCAATATGAGTCTGCCTTTGCTCTAGAACTGGTAAGAAGATTGATAATATACCTCCTTCTTAGTTTCCAATAGTTTTCTAAACTGCGCTCTGTATACGGAGAACGTCCAAAAATCTGCCATTCTATCAATTGTTGAGGATTCTTTGTTAGAAAATTGAATAATCCTTGCACTTTCTGCTCTTTATCTATCTTTCCTTTGATAGCTATGTACAACCAATGGAAGGCACTTTCTGCAATATTCGGGCTTTTTCCCACTTCTTTACAGAGTTGGCGAGTGAAGAATCCTTCTCTGGGATTGGTTCTGTACAGTTCCATTGCCTGCTTAATAACTTGAGGAGTGAGTAGATGATACTGTTGTTCTTCTAAAGATCTTATCAACTGATTAATTTCTTCTCTTTGGGATTGGTCAACACACTTGAGTACGACTTGATAATTCCTCATCACTGTTGTTGAACCTGGATGAGTGTGTACTTGTGCTTTCCGTGCTGTTTGTGAACCCAATGTTTCTCAGTATCTAATTCGCAAAATGCTATTTAAACTCGATAAAATCCCTTTTCTTTGGTAATGAAAAGAAGAGTGTTCTAGATTTTTTTCCCCCTTATGGTAAGATTGGATAAGTTTTCACTCTTCAGTAGTCTAAAGTAACTTATGTTTAATATAGTACTCTAACAAAATTTAAAACATACTTATTATCTTCTATCCCATGGAACCTAAACAATTTTCTAGAAAAGAAATTGTGTTATCGTATATCACAATTCTCAGATTAGTGAATGGAATTGTTGCGGGAACTGCAGCAACTTTTGGAATTGTTCTCTCTTTACCTGCTGGTGTGAAAGTCAATTTTGTGACTCTAGCTTTGGTCATTATAGCAACCATGCTTGTCTCATCTCAAGCTATGATCTTCAATGATATTGCAGATAGAGAAGAAGATGCAATTAATGCACCACATAGACCGCTTCCTTCGGGAAAAATGTCTTTAAAAACAGCGAAGATTTATGGAGTGATTATTGCGTCTTTAGCATTAACTTTAGCTGTTATAATTGATGTTATCAACAATCTCTATGGATTAAGTGTTGCAACTGCAATATTGTTTGGGGGATCTCTAGATCTATACAATTTCAAGCTAAAGAAACTTGGTTTTTGGGGAAATTTAACAATAGGTATAAATGTCGTTGCATTGTTCTTTTATGGTTCACTTCATACTTATTTGAACTATCCTGAAGCAGGTATAGCATGGGTTCCTATCTGTGTAGGCTTCTGTGCTGGATCAGGAAATGTTGGTAGAGAAGTCATCAAAGGATTACCTGATATTGAAGGAGATCGAGAAACAGGAGTTAGAACTATAGCAGTAAAATTCGGACCTAAGATAACAGCTCTTATAGGTTCTCTTTTTCTCTGGGGATTAGTTGCTGGAGCTTTGATAGCGGCAATACTACCTATGTATCTGTCAGGTCCTGAACCTCTATATTTAGTCAGTCAAATTATGATATATTTGATAGCATCTGTAGCATCCTTTCTAGCAATTGCTATACTCTTTAACCAAAAACCTAAATGGGCTTATATAACAAAAGAAATACTTCTATTTGTATTTCTAGCTTTCTTACTAGCCTTTATAGTAGATAAAATCGTGAAGCTAGCCATAGGAGCTAGTTAGATTCTATCTTTTTCTAATAACTTGGTAAACAACAGGATTGAAAGCATCAGGACAAGCATGAGTAGATATGTCTTTATCTTCTAACCAAGGAAATTCAGCACCATAAGCCATTGCATAAATCTTTGGCAATACTGAATAAAGTGCATGTAAGCAAATTTTACCTTTGATTTCGTTTGTATCAAAATTGAAGACAATTTCATCACCTACTTTGTGACCTGCTACACAGCTACCCTTTTGTTCAACAACTTTCAGAATTATTTCATGTGCCATATTCATGCTTCATGTTTTAGATTTAAATAGTTATTCCAGAATTAGTGTATATGGTTGAGAAATTTCGAAGTGATATAATCATTGAAGGAAGTGGTTTATCAGCTTCTGCATTAGCATATTATGTTTCTCTTCATAATACTGATGATGTAATTATTTTGATTCGAAGAGAAACGAAAGAAACGAATACACCAAATTTCACTCCAGGATTCAGCTTTCCTCAATTTGATCTCCCAGGAGAAATAATGGATGGTGTTTTCAGAAAGACCAAAGAAAACCTAGGTGATCTTCATTCAATATCAGGCATGTTTGAGTTTTCAACAAATCCACTCGTTACAACCTATAGAGGGAGAGATTCCCAGAAAATGATGGAGAATCATAAAACAAAACTAGAAAAAACAGATATCAAACATAATACTTTAGATATTAACGATATTTCAACTTATTATCCTTTTATTTCCCGTCAAGAAGAAATATATCTTATGGAGATATTTGATTCAATAACATGTGCAAATGTCAAAGAATTATCTCAAGCTTTTCAGAAATTTGCAACAGAAAATAATGTTATTATTACTAAAGAATCGGGAAATCTAAAGTTAAATGTAAAGGACAGAAAATTGTTTTCAGAAGAAAGTAAATATACAGCTAATAAAGTTATCACAATTACATCAAAACATCTATTTTCTTCTTCCTTTCATGAAGAGCTTTTTGCTCTGGATATCTCAACACCTGTCTTTGAGAAATTTCCCAAGATAAATCTCATTGATTTCTATAATAACTCCTATATGTGGTTGGAAGAGGCAGGCTATTTTCATATCTTCAGATTGTTTGAAAAGGACGATGAAGAGCAGAGTATATTGCTAGTAGAGAAAGATTTTGAAAAGGTTTTCCCACATCTTGGAAAACTTGAGATTGCTGATTCCAGCTTTGTTAAGCACATGCAATGTAATGATTTGGGTAAATCACTTGGAACCTTAAATTCATCCAACATTCATTGCTTCTCTCTCCCTGTAGAATCTGAACTTTCCTTGATTACAGTTCTTGCAGAGAATTATTCAAATTTAATCGCTTCTGATAAATTAAAAGAAATTGATGATTTGAATTTCCTTAATTTATTACTAAGAAATTAATTTCCAGATTCAACTAATTTACCATATCTTCAGCGAAGTCACTGTACTTAATTTGGTTGTCTTGACAATATCTTCTTAATACCCGTGTATGTGATTTGATGATCAGGCTATTTAGAGACTTCAATTTCTTACTTTTCTTTATTTTATTCAAAATACCAACAATAATTTCAGCTTCTAATCCTTTAGATTTCTCTAAGAATAACTTCCTTGGATTCGCAGTCATTTTACCCAATATTTTAACGATACCATCGACACTAGCTTCACCTAAATAGTTTAATGAAGAAATTCCAATCCTGGCATTACCTTCAACTATCTGATTGATTGTTTCTTGTATTATTTCAATATCCTGAGCAACAGCAAGGAGAAGAATTAAACGTTCTTTTGTTTTCTTGTTCCTTTCTTTTTGATAGAATTTTCTCAATGGTCCAATTGCTGATTTTTCCATTTTTTCAATTACTTTACGTAAATTATTGAACCATTTCTCTTCAGCACTTTTTAGATTAGGGAGAATTAATTCAAGTATTTTACTTTCCATTTTACTTAATGCGCTTATAGTAGATTTTACAAGATGTTGATTTGAAGAAGTTAATTGTTGAGAGAGTTTCTTTACAATTGGAGAACCTATCTTAACTGCAGCATAGATTGAAGCTTCTCTGACTAATTCCTTAGATCTTTTCATATTGTTGATGATAACATCAATAACTCCTGGATCCTTTAATTCACCAAGTGCTCTTGTTGAGATTTCCGCTATACCATCATCATGATCTTTTGCAGCTTTTATTAATGAAATTAGAGCTCTTTTACTTTTTATTTTTCGTAAAGATTCAACTGCTTTTCTTCTTAATTTAATGTTAGGATCAGATAAGATTGATGAGAGGATAGGAACAGATTTAGTCCCTAGATGTGACAACAGATCACATGATTTTTCTCGAATTTCCGGATCTATCTCCTTCAACGATTTGATTAATAGGGTGAAGATTTCGTCGTCTTTGGATCTTATTTTTTCCTTTTGGAATGCAAATGAATAACCTAGTTCTTGTAGCTCTTTTGATGGATAGTATAAATAAAGTATAACTCCGAGTTTCACACCTTGGATATGATCACTTTCGAGGAAACCATCAAGCGCAAGTTCGATATTATCTGTACCAAAATACTGCAAAACTTCCACTGCATTTTTCCTGAGTTGCAGATCATCATCTATCAGCTCTTCTATTAGAACTTTTATTGAGGGGGTACCAAGAGTGAGTAGAGCTTGAGTAACAGCTTCAAGAATCGAAGGATTCTTTCCAGCTAGCTGAGTTGTTAATAATCTTATAGCACCTTCATAACCATACTTTTGACTCATAACTAGTGTTAAGCATTGTGCTGCATTTCTCCTGACATTCTTTTTACCTTTTTGGAGAGCCCCCATTAGGTAATCATAGCTTGATTCACCTATTCTTTTCATAGATTCAATTATATAAGGTGTGTATCTGTCTTCTTCAAGTGCGGTAATCAAGCTTGGAAGAGCCCCATTTCCAATTAAGGCAAGAGACCTTGCCGCATAATATGCAGCAGGATCACCTTTTTCAAATTGGTCAATAAGTATCCCAATGGCTTTTTCACTACCTAAATTCCCTAAAGCTTCAATAATAGCTAATTGTGTATCAACAGCGTCTTTGAAATTTGAAAGTCTAGAAATTAAAACATCAGCGTGCTTTGGTTCGTCTAGATGCATCAAAATAATTGAGCCATACATAATGTGTTCTTCAACATTGGAAGTCAAAATTACTTCACGAACTTGTTTTACAAAAAGGTAAGTAAGTTCAGGATATTGAGTGATAGTAAGAAGAGTAAGTTCTGTGAAAATAGGATTTGTCTGCTTCAATCTATAGGTGAGAATTTTCTTTAGTTCTTTTGATTGCTCATCAATAAATTGAAAATTAATGAAGGTATCATTGTAATTAGATAAAGAAGAATGGCAGGTTCTAATGGCAATTTCAGTTAATGTGGCAAGCACAGGAGTTACTATATGTGCTTTGCTAATTGCAGAAAAAATCTTCTTAGCTTGAAGTGTGGAAAGTATATCGAAGATTAGATTAAAACTTTCAGCCTTGATTAAGTAAGTATAAAGAATTGGAATAAAATGCTGAAGTTTACTTACAATTACATCTTTAATTAAGGTATCTTGATTTTTAAGGTATTCTTCGATTATCTTATCTGTCGGGATATAATCTGTACTAAAAAGCAGTTTCGTAGCATTTACTCTAACTAGTGTATCCTTATCTGTTAGAAAATTAATTAGAAAGTAGTAATCCTTAATGTTTTCCAGACGTATTTTTTCTACTTTTTCTTCTTTCAAGAGGAGTCTTTTAAGTTCTTCTTCATTCAAGCATTCTGCCCCCTCTGCTTCTTGCGGTACTTAATGAAATCGATAATACCAGAACCAAGATCCTCAAAAACTTGTTGAACATTTTCTCCAGTTTTTGCAGAGGTTTCATAGTATTTAACTTTGAATCCTTTAGATTTGTATTTATTATTTAAATCTTGAACATATGTTAATGCCTTTTCTCTTACATTTGCTCGTTTTGTTTTAGAAAGTAAATCCATTTTGTTACCCAAAACATAGAAGGGAACAATACCTCTTTCTGTACCTGTTTCTAATTCCTTCACCCATCTATCCAAAGTTTTTAGAGTTGAAATTTTTGTTGCGTCAAAAACCATTAAAGCACCTAAAGTTCCTCGATAGTACATCATACGAACTTTCTCGAAAATTTCTTGTCCTGCAATGTCCCAAATTTGAAATAGAACTGAATAATCGTAAATTTCCTTTGGTAAAGATGCAAAATCAGCTCCGATTGTTTCTAGATGTTTTGTGATAAAACCTTCTCCTAAATATGAACGTCTCAAACTTGTTTTTCCAACCGCTGCTTCTCCTGCTAAAATGACCTTGAGAAATAGTTTTTGACTGTAGCTCACTGTTATCCCGTCTCTCTAGTTATATTGTTTTTAGATAAATGCTTTGTTCGTCCTAGTTTATTATTAATAAAGTTGAATAGAGCTGAAAGAGGAATTAAGAATACATAAATCATATATAATGCCCCTAAAGCTGTAATCAATAGTACAAGGATTTCTCCATTAAGTATCAAACCTAAGTTTGGTGTTAGTAACATACCTATTACGAAATCGTTGACTACATGTAAGAAAATTGCTGCATGTAAACCATATTTATAGAAAGCATATCCAAAAATTAATCCAGCAACTGCAGCTTGGAAAATCTTCCCTTCTTGCCAATAAGGATATCCTAATTGGTAATGTGCATATCCAAAACTATAGGATGAGAAGAGAAGAAAAAGAAAATCAATTGCTCCTAATTTCTTCCAACGTCCTGTTAAGTAAAAGAGGGGATTTTTAGGTTTTTTTTCAAGTATATACTTTGTAAATCTAGATGGATTTGAATGATCATGTTGGTTTCTTTTAAACAGTATTTGTGATAATTTTATAATACCATAAAAGATACCGTTTAGAACAAATAAGGGTAGTCCAAATAGAAGAAAACGATATGTTATTTCTTCATTGAAACCAGCCCAATATAATTGTGATAACTGCACGTATAGTATATCATAATTGATTTCTATCTGAGATGCTATGGGAATTCCCAAATTAAGAAGAATAATGATTATAAAAGAAGCTAAAGCTAGATTTAAACAAGCCAAATTCATGACAGGAATAATATCACTGACCATTATTCGTTTGATGAACTTCTCTGTTCTATTTTTCGTAGTTTTGGGTAAAGTTGATGGAGGACTATATTCCTTTGAATGAATATCAGGAGAGAGAATGTTGAATGCTATATCATCCATGGATTTCTCAGTAGAAAAATCTTCAAAATCCGATGGTGTTTCCTCTAACGTTACTTTTTTGTCCTTTCTAGGTAAATAGAATAATAGAATAAAGATAACGAAGAGAGCTAAACACATCAAAGATTGAGTAAGTTTCCAATCAACTATTAATTGTGATGGAATAGATGTTGATACAAAAAACTCTTGTCTGAAACCCAACTCAGCTTTGTAGGTATAAAAGAAATTTGGATAGGTAAAAGAAAGGTTAGCTAAAACTGTATCAGAAGGGATTGAAGGGAAGACAATGAAAACAAGAAAATTGGAAACGACAAGCATTATTGCTACAACAATCATACTGTTTTTCCATAGTTTATTTATTGAATACTGAGATTGTCTGACAAGTGATCCCAAACCTATTTTCCTTTCATCTGGGAGAAGGATTTCTTTATGGATTAATAATCCAAGGTGTTTCTCTATTTTCTGATAAGTGAAGATTCCGATTAAAGAACTCATTATTGCTATTTGAAGAAACTGAAGTAGGTTTGTAGAGATTGCAATTAAGATATAATTATCTCTGAATATAGTCGAATAAATAATAATAGTATAAACCAGAATAATGCCAAATAAAGGTAAAAAGAATTTAAACAGATGTGTAAGAGCATTATCCCCTTGATCTTTGTTATTTATTATAAACCATCTTCGGATTTTCCATCCATATAGAATATAAAAAATTACAGAAATGAAATAGATTATTACAGAAATTATGAACCCATGTTCAAGGTAGTATAATCCAATATCATTATCATTGGTAGAGAACAAGGCAATCATTGTATTTAATGCAGAGAGAACAAGGATGACCACAGGAATAAAAAGAGTATCAAGTATCATTCTACTGGTATTCTTCTGCATTCTAATTACCTTTAATTGTTATTACTTAAAGTTTTTTTCAGTCTTTAGGTATTGATGAATTTTTATGTTCCAATAGTTTAAGGAAAACCTTTTAAACATGGAAACGGCTTTTTGTTCTAATTCAAACATAAGCAAACTAAAGACAACCGATTTACAGGTGTATCATATGAGCAAGAAAAAGACAGTAAAAAAGAAAGAAGCAGTTGAAAAGGAAACCGTCGAAGAAGTAGTTGAAGAGGAAGCCGAAGAAGAAGTAGTTGAAAAAGTAAAGGAAAAGAAAAAACCTGCTCCTCAAGCTAGAACTGAAGAACAGCGTCAAATAATCTACATCGGTAAGAAGAACACAATTAGCTACGTTCTCGTTGCTGTAACTATATTGAATAAACATGACAGTTGTAATATCCAAGCCAGAGGAAGACAAATATCTAAAGCTGTTGATGTTGCAGAAATTGCTCGCAGAAAATTCTTACAAGACATGGTTGAAGTAAGCACTGTTAATATTGGGTCTGAAGATATTGCAAGTGATGTAGAAGGAATGCCACCTAAGACTGTCTCTACAGTTGAGATTATTTTGAAGAAAAAATAGTAAACTAAGTTTTACTTAATGGATCTTTTTTCTTTAATTTTCTAGATATCTAATGGATATTAGATGAAATCTCCTGTTTCAATCTTTTGAGGTAAATAGAAATTTGTAATAAATTGTGGATCGCGAGCATTCAGTGCTTGTATTTCAGCTTTATACCCACTAGAAATTAGAATCTGTAACTGCTCTTTCCATCTTGGTTTTCTTACTACAAATTCCTCTTCTAGCATAAGCTTGGATCTATGAATATCTTTAGCAGTCATTTTCAGGAGAGTGCTACTAGGAATGTCAAAACCGCTTTCCGGAGCTAAATCACTTGGAAGAAGTCCTAACCACTTAATGCTTGGTACTGCCAAATGGCTAGATTCGAAGCTTAGTGCTTTACTTCCTACACTATAAACTCTCATGATTTCGAATCCATAAGGATCTGCATCCATAACTGCAAAAATGGGGAGCTTTAAATCATCATCTATTTTTTTGAGAAACTGTCTTGTCGCAATATCTGGTTGTCCCTTTGCAGTTATCAAAATACTTGGTACATAATCATAAAAGTGATCTTCTGCTAATCTATTAAAGACAGCATCTTTTTCTATTACTAATACAAATTCTGCATCGGAATCTAAATCCTCAATGTCATCAATATTCGGTGAAATAGCTTTTCCTGCACCAATTGCTCTACAATTAATAGGATCACCTTTTTCCTTAAAATCTATACGACCAACAACTATGCCTTTGGAAGATGCACTAATGTTGAGAGAAGTTCTAGTAACTTGCAACATTGCGCTCAAATCCTCCAATAATGAATCAGAGACAGATTGCTTCTCAAACGAATTTACATCCATGTAAAACACATCTCTTTTGGTACTATGAATATCTCGAGTAAGAATATCGTGAATAAGTCTCATAATGATAGTCATTTGTTCAACAGAGCTAACGGAAGCAAGATTACGAAATTGTCTCTCAATCATTTGCCTGCCAATAAGAACGAGTTCTTGTTCCTCATCAAATCCGACATTTGTTCCAGCTCTAGAAGGTATGTAGAACGAAGCTTCAGATGGATTAAGCATAGCTTGTTGTAGAAAGTCTAAAGAGTATTCCACAAGTAAATTATTGGTTTCTTCGGATGTTCTAGTATCTACATGAGTTACACCATAAGGCATAAAGTAATCTTTTTTATGATCAAGTTCTTTGCGAACATCTTGTATCTTTTTCAAAGACACAGCATTTTTTACACTGACTTTCATTGTTTCCTTTTGCAAAGGGTATCTTGATAACTTTCGAGTTGATTCTAATTTATACCACTTCTTTGCACTTCTGAGAAATAGAACAAAAGATCCTCGCTTAAGATCAAAGGTTTCTCTAGCCCATGAATACATTTCTCTAACTAAAATTTCTTTATCAAAACTAGTTGGTTTTTCTAATGCAGGTATGATTGTTGAGTTTCTAAATATGAAATTAAATTCAGGTGGCATTTTTAATTATCCTCCTTTTTTTTGCTGTTTGAAGATTTCTTAACCGTTGTTGAATTAGTGTTACTTTTAGTCATATCCAACAAAGTTGTTTGTCTAGCTTTAGCTGATTTATTAGCAGTTGATTTTGTTTTTACTGAAGCTTTTGGTTTTGCTACGGTTGAACCAGTCTTTTTAGGTGTAGCTTTTTTAGTAGCAGGTTTTGAAGTGCTAGATTTCTTAGTAGCTTTTACTTTCTTGGGTGGAAGTCTGCTTTTTAGGCTCTTAATTACCATATAACTGAGATCTGTTTTTTCATCAAGTTGTGCTGCTGGATACACTACAAAATCCTTGATGGAAGTGATTCCTAATTGTTTGATTTGGTTAATCACCTCAGGTTTTATCTCAAGATTTCCAATGGGTTGTTCAAGTGTTCCAATCAGCTTCTTAACATTTGGATCCTTTAATGAGGTTGATTGTTTCATCTCTGAATCTGGCATTAGAAGTGCTTGAAGAGTGGTTATACTACTGCCTTTCAGTTGAGCTATATTACCCTCAGTAGTGTGTGGAAGTGTTTTTCTTATTTCGACTTGATCCTTTTCAGCTTGTTTAAGTGAATCAGGATTCAAAGAAGCATAGAGTGATCGAAGATTCTTTACTGAAATTTTAACTATCTTTGAGAGTTGCTGAATTGGAGTTGCGAATAAATCCCATAGATTAGTGATATTATTGCTATGCAACAGAAAAACACTCTGAGCATTGGCTTTAATCATATCAGTAAGATAATAAATTGGTGTTTCCAGAAACTTATGTATTCGAGTTATTTGAAGTTTATTTAACTTTGAAGTTGATGCTATGAGTTCCTCTGGATTATTCAAATGAGCAATGGATGTATACCCTGAAATCTTTAACAATTTCTTCATGTTTTTATCGAATAAGCCTATCTTTTCTATGGGATAACTCTTTGTCGTCAAAGCATCTTTTATCAATGAGAGACTCAAGGAACTCTGTAATTTCTGTACAGCTGTTTGCTCTTGTTCTGTAAGAGACATTTTTACCACTTTTCTTACATCTGGAACAGCAATAAAATCAATAACTTGTACTATTCCTGCTACCTCTAATTTCGAAACTAAACGCTCTTGAACAACAAACAGATTAATCGGAGCCCGTAGAGCAGTAACTAATTCAATAAGTTCAGGCTCGTACTCTGCAATTTCCTTACTTTCTAAGTGTTTAATCAGAGTACCGAAAGATCTAATTTTTTGTTTTCTGAGGAAGGGTGCTAACTCTGAACCACGTATAAAACTAGACAATCTCTTCTGTTCATCATCCAGCATTCTCTCTACTTTTGTTGAAGATAATTTAGGTAGAAGGTTAACACAATTTAATTTATCACTCTCAGGTGTTATTGATTTGCAATAGAACAATAAGTCATAGATGTTGACTAATTTTAATTCTGAAACAAGTTTCTGGATATTCTTGGATTGTCTAACAGTTGGCAATGATAGTAGTTCTGTTTCTACCATAGTACAGACAGTTTCTGTCAGTTTCCAAAGAGAACTTGTTTTAGCACTAGATTGTTTATTGAAGGTTATAGCTTCCTCAATTGAATAAATGGTGTTTTTCTCTAATTGTGAAATGTTGCTTCCACTGAGTAATTCAGAAGGTAGATTTGTCAATTCCTTTTGGAGATCATTTAAAAGATTAATTGATATATTTCTAAGATTTCTTAGGAATGTTGTTTCTGCAATCTGTTTCTTAATCTTGATACTATCTTCTAGCAATAACTCTCTGATATTTCTATATGGGAGTTTAGCTACTTGGTTGATACTATTTCTATTGGGAGCTAAGAGAATGGGAGATCTTGATAAATATGGAACCAACTCTTTGAATCGCTTACTTATTTTTGAGTGTAGATGCGATCTTGTTTTGTCATAGATTTCAATTTCATGCTTTTCAAGCAATAACAAATATTCAATTGTTGTATCCGACATTTCAAATTTCTGATCTTTTGTTTCAAGATTGAGTATTTGAGATAGGAGTAAACCTTTACTAAAAATGAAATTAATTATAGTGCTGATACTATCACGCTGTTTTTTCTCCATGGTCATTTTATCTATGCTAGGAGCCAAATAGGCTAGATCTAATATTGATAAGGAAAACTCAGAATATGGATCAAAATCTTTCAAACTTAGTTGCTTAAAGATCTTTATCTTATCCAAGATATAATTAGGAACTTTCTCAAGTTTCACTTTATCATCAAAAAGGTCTACATAGGTCTTGATATTCTTCTGTTTCAGAATGTCTATATCTTTTTTGGAGAACAATTTATTCTCTTTAATTATTGGATTATGACCAATGTTGCTTTCAGCTAATGAATAACGCAGTTTTCCAACTTCAGTTTGTTTAAGGGAAAGAATTGAAGATAGCTCTTTATTTGTTAATAAGTACAAATCCTCTATTGTATTAATCGATTTGAGTAATTTCTGCCAGCTTTTTATTGTTACATTGGGGAACAATAATAATTGTATTGGAGTATTCAATCTTCGTTGTATTTTGTTTCCTAATGCTTTGGATATAGGATAATCTTCTTGTTTCAAAGAATAGATCAAATCGTCCATTGTAGCATAGTGTTTAAGAATTTCCTTCTTTGTATCAGCATCAAAAATCTTGATTTTGCTTAGTTGAACTTTTTTACTAACATCTGTTTCTATCTTCTTATATGATAATGATGATAATGAAGAAATTATAGTTTCTTTGAAAGATGCAGGAGTCAAATTAGTCCAAAAAGAGCTAGGTTTAATAATAAGTTCCCCAACGGTGAATATTCCTTTCAAAGCTAGATTTTCAGTATCAGACTTTGAAAGAAAAGATAATGAAGAAACAGGATTCTGGAATGATTGATTGATTTTATGTCCTAAAATACTTAAAGAATCCTTATTCTGTTCTAAAACAGTGACTAAATCGACAACTGTGTTGACATTGGAGGTACTAATTTTCTTTGAGAATAATTCACCAGGATTGCCATTCTCTAGATATTGTGATATAGGTATGTAATCGCTTTCAACTGTTTCTTTATTTGCAGAAAATAGTTTCATGAATCCTATGATTTTGTTTTTTTCAGCTTGATTACTTATGGAAATTAGTTCCTGCACCGTTGTTATTCCCTTTTCAAAATAATCCCTTTTGATATCTGAAAGTGTATATTCGGATATACTTGGATAATATAAGATTGAAGATACTAGAGCTGATTTTGTTTTATTTCGTATTTGTTGTATTTTCTTCATTGAAACAAGCCAGTCATAAATAGAATTTTCAGCAAGATCATTTAGAGAATAAATCCCTATCGATTTCAAGAAATTTCTATCTGCTGTGGATAAGAAAAAGAATTCATCATCTGTCTTTTCAGCTACTGTATCAATCTTCTGAAGTATATTATCGATTTTCAAACTATCAATCAGATTTTGTATATCAGAGACTTTTGTCTTTGTTGTTGATGCAACTATACTTGGGGACATAAAGAATAAATCTGCAATAATTGTGAAATCTGCATTTTTCCATTTATCTAGGATTTTTTGATCAACATCTAGATATTTCAAATTTGCTAGAAGATATGGAGCAAATTTAGCAAAAATCTCTTCATCTTCTTTGAAGGATGGTGAAGTTATAAGAGCTTTATATGACGAAAATCCTTTCTGTTGTAGATAAGTTTCCATCTCAGAGAGAGGTTCGACGAACCCAGATTCTCTTATACTTTTAATCAATGAGAGAGAATGCAGAATTTCCTCTTGAATATTTTTAGGAAGTTTCTTTATGAAAATAAGATGTTCAATGATTGTAGTTAACCCTTTTTCATAACAGAAATCGATGGATTCTTGGGTAATTGTAGATAAGTAGCTTATATTATAAGATAGTTTATCTCTCAAAGCATTAATGTCATTTGATTTCAATCGTGTATTCTTCACAATGTATTCAATTGGAATGAAATACAGGTGCTCGATTGTAGAAACACCTATTTGAAGGAGTGGAGCGGTTAGTTTAGCTGATAGGGTTAGTTTCTCTAATCCTATACCTTGTTTCTTTATGTTTTTGAGAAGCTTAACTAGATAAGTTGGATCTTCTTTTTGATTGTCGAGTAATTTATGCAAGCTAGAAGACCAGTTCTTGGGAGGTATTTCCAATAAGTTAGTGTAAGTTGTGATACCGTTACTTAACAAATCTTTAATCTCAGTATCTTTCAATTTTAGAGTCTTTCCAATTAAAGTAATTGGTGTTAAGAGATATGAAGTAAGCTTCACTATCTTGTTACGTTCTTCATTCGATAAGGGTAATAAGTCTAGATTCAATTTCGATGCTTGAACAAGCGAAACGCAACCAAAATCAGCTAAGATCTTTCTTGTGTCTTGAGATATTTCAGGAAATAAGCTTAAATCCAATCCAGTTTGTTTAACACTCTGTTCTAGAAGTTTAATATTTTGAGTTGTTTTGTTCCGAGTAATCTTCTCTTCTGGAATCTTAGTTATTGTTGAGAGTAGAGGTGAAGGAACTAATAGGTATTGGTAAAGATTCTTTATTCCATGACCTTTCAAAGTATCAATTTGTTTAGAAGTAAGATACTCTACTGAATACAAGGGAAGGCTTTTCAAAGAGAGAATCAATGGATAAACATCAGCTAGTAAACTTTCATTTTGAACAATCTTGCTATCGAGTGAAAGTAGTTCATCTAAATAGACTATCTTTTCATCTTTTAGTTTCTTTAGAACAGATGGGTCAGTAATTATTTTTGTATCTTCAAGTTTAATTGCCCAATCTGGTGAACTGAATTGTATAATACTTTTATTCAGAAATTCAGTAGTTTTTGTATACAAACCTTGATATTGTTCATTTTGAGATAAAAGTAATAAACCTGAGATAATATTTATTCCACCTATTTGAGCGAGAGAAATCAATTGCTTAACACTTAAGGACAAATCGGAAGTTAGCCAAGAGATTGGTTTGAACATATTTGAAGTTGCGATTCTAATAGTTGATTTCTCTAGATCATCTAGCTCAAAAACTGGATGGGGGATGAAATCGATTATTAATAATGCGCTTGATAATCCATATTTCATAAATTGTCTTTCTGCTTTGTTTGGGAACGATAAAGAATGATCTATAAACTGCGAGAATGTTTCAGACATTTTCTGACTTAAATCAAACTCTCTCTTGAATATCCTTATTTCTGATGTTGTTTCTTTTGAAACACCGGTTAATTCAGTTAAATTAAGTGAGAGAAGTTCTATAACATGTTTTATTCCCTTATTCCACAAAACTGATTTTGTAGGAATACTAATGCCAGGGATTGATAATACATTCAAACATAAGAAGCTGACGAGCTGTTCGATGAACGCAATGCTTGAGGTTTTTACAATCTTATCTGATTCTGTTAGTTGCATTAAAGCCTCAGGTATGAATCCAAATAAGTCCTCAGCAGCTTTTTTAGTTGGATCAAATTCTAAGGATTTTAATAATTGAATTATAGGTTCATTTAGCTTTAATTGAGCACCTTTAGAAAGAGTAAAAACTCCTTTCCTAATCTTACTTATTTCTTTAGGAACAGAACCCTCGAATGCACTTTTAAGATCTTTATCTGAGCTATTAAATAGATCTATAAGTCTAAGAATCCCTTCTCCTATCAATCTTAGTTTATCCTCTGATGAAAGCTCTTTAATTCTATAAACAGAGATATGACATGCATTGAGAAAATCTCTCATGTAATCTCCTGAAACACTTATAGAGGGATAAGCTTGATAGTTCAAGCTATACAGATCTTGAACATATTCCTTACCAGTTCTAAGTAATGAATTGATCTTTCCTTTAGATAAAACACTGAATTCTTCTAGTTTTACTCCCTTTCTTTTGACCTCTTTCATTAGGTTTTCAGGTGTTATACGATCTAGAAATCGCTGAACTTTCTTTTCACTCATTTTTAGAAGAAGAGCAATTGTAGAGATATCTTCAGTTATAAATGAAAGAATATCCCCTACTCCAGAATAAATCAGCTTACGAACTTGGTTATTATCCAAGCCTATGAATGCAACAGAGGCTCGATATAATTGAACTTCTCGGAAGATGTCCAGTTTCACTAAAGCAGGACGCGACTCTCTTATTTCTTCCATGCGAGAGATAAAGTCCTGAATTGAGTTTATTCCAATATCATTCAGTTTCTCCAAATAATCCTCCTCTATAGAAGGACATACTGAAAGAGGAATTGCAGAACTTATGCGTCTTTCAGCAAGTTCATCAAAAGAGATAAGATCTAATGCATGAAACTCTTGATAAATTGGGTTTTGAGTGATCTGATGCAACTCATCCTTATTTACTAATGCAAGATCTATTACTGAATTTATCTCATGAAATTCTAGTCGTTTCAATTCATCATATGAAAGAAATCCAATGAATCTTATAGATCCTGAAAGAAGCTCTTTTGTTTTCTTGTATTCTTCAATCGAAAGAACTTCTGAGATACCCATAATGCTTGCAGAGTAGAAGAGTGATTCAATATCAGAAATACCTATGTCTTTAAGCTCCTCTATTTTCTTTTCTGATAAGAACTCTGAAGGTCTTACTATATGAGCTTGAGATAAGCGGAAAGCAACTATATCGGAATAGGTTAATGCTTCTTTTATTTCTCTTATTTCTTTTTGAGAGTTGCCTGTTATTTCGGAAATTTGTTTTACAGGAATTGAAAAGAAATCGATTAATGTATTGACTGAGGATTTGCTTAATTTAAGAGCGATTGTTCGAGGTAATCCCATGGAAGCAATTGGTATGGCAAGTTCCATGATTAATCTATCTAACGAATCATTTTCTAATAAGCGTGAGTAAAAGGGTTGAAGAGCTGAATGTTCTTCAAAATCAATTTCGAAAACATCTCCAATTATTACGTCTTTATATTCTTCTCGTCTTGCTTTTCTGATTCGAGTAAAGAATGGAGTGATTCTTAGAGGAAGCTCCAAAATTGATCTAATTAAGGTTAAATTATAATTCTCTGTAAGATATTGTTGATCCTTCCCCATTAGGTCTTTTATCACCTTATTATCTGTAATTACATCAAATAACGTTTTACTCTCTATATCTTGAACTACTTTCTTGAAATAAGATGAGTTATATACAGTAGCAGGGAGATTAGCAAAGTAATGAAATGCCTGCATTATGATAATTTTAGAAGAATATGTGGATACAACACGGAACAGAACTGGATCTGTAAGATCTGCATCAGGAATGAAAAGCAGTTGATAAACATAATCAATGTTATTTTGCTCAAGAATCTCCATTGAATACTCTGAGATCTCTGTGAATATTTTTAGTGGTAGTGTTAAGTACTTTTGAACTGCTGAGATCTTTTTCCATATCTCTGGATTAGCATAATAGTATTGCTCTTCAGTTGAATAATATAGCTCTTGTATTGTTTGAAAGCGTTCAAATTGGAATATTGAATCTCTGCTTAACACTCTTTGTTCATGCCTGTCGAACAATTGTGTTTCAAAGGCAAAAATACCTTTATTTTCATAGAGAGCTTGAATGCTTGATGTTGTCAAAGATATTATAATTTCCTTAATCTCATCTGGTTGAGCTTTAGTTAATTTACTAATTTTTTGAGCAGGAGCCATAATGAATTCTGCTATAGTTTTAATTCCGTTTTCTCTAAGAATTTCAGTATTGGTAAAGGATAGGGATGGTAAGAAATAAACTGGGAGTGAAAAGTAACCGAATATGTCTGATAAATCTAAAGCATTCTTAATAGTTTCAAATCTTTCATCAGCAATTCCTGTCTTTTCCATTAGTGCTTCAGGTGAAGATAACATGAAGCCTAGCAGAGTGGAAATGCTAGCTTTTCTTAGTATTTCGATAATCTCTGGATCTAACATGTCTGAGATATGATAGAGTGGAAGGTTCAGAATAGCTTTGAAAGATTCAATAACATCCCAAGGAAGAGATTCTATTGTCCATTTATCCTTTGAAGTTGAGAAATAAAGATCCTCAATTGTGACTATATTATGTATATCTAATTCTCTTACAATCCTGGATTCTAAAATTCCAAGTTCTGATAGATCTATTCCAGTATCACTTATTCTTACATTTCTTTGCAGTGATTGAGCTTCTTCAATTTGAATTTCTAGATAATCAACTAAATCTGAGGGTTGACTTACTAATAAATCGATAATCTTAGTTATCCCATGATTACGTAGGGTGTTCAGTTGTAGTGTTGATAAAGTAGAAACTTGAATATCATCTATAACTTGTTCTTCATCTGTCTCTTCATCTTTAACAGTTCTTTTAATCTCCTGTTCCCAAGTCACTAATGTTAATGGAGAACGTAGAAGTTTCCTAAATTTTTCTATCACATTCCAATTAACAAAAGCTGATGAGAATGTGAGAGGGTTTGCAAGATAGAAGATTTTGTCTATTGTATCATATCCAGATAGAATTAGAGAAACAATTTCGGCAGAGGAGAATCTTTCAGACTCTTCAAACTCAAATGAAACTAAGGACTCATATTTGGTTCCTTTTTTCTCAAAAAAGAAGGTTCCTTGTTTTAAAATTGAAAAATCATCAAACAGTTGCGTTATATTTTCTTCTTCTTTTCCAAGAATGGATGCCAATTCTGTGACAGTGTAATCAAAAATTTGATGGATTGCTATTATCCCATAGTTTCTCAATTTATCATAATCATCCAAAGTGAGACCACTTATTCGGGATATCGGAAGAGCTAAGCTTCGCAGAAACTCATCATATTCGCTGAGAAGAACTATTTGTTGATTAAATTCGCTCTCTTCTTCGATATCTCTTGTTTTAATTTTATTGTATAAATTCAAAGCTAACTTTCTTTCTTTTGTTGTATTAAGTTCTGATTCAATTATCTCAGGTAGTAAATCTAAAAACTGTCTAATTGTTACAATATTTCGTAATTTTAATTTTAGTAAAGTATCTTTTAGTTCAGGATGTTCTTTGAATTTACTAGAATATATCTGAGTAAGCTCAATTAGTTCAAGATTAGAAAGTTTGTTCAGACTCTCAAAATTCTTCCAAAAGTCTTGAATTAATGATGGTTTTTCAGTAGGGTAGACACTGAAAAGATCCTGTAAATTATGTTTAAATTGATCAAAATAACCAATGAATTTTGGAAAGATTTTCTTCAATAATACAGAATCTTTTCCAAAAGTTGCTCTGTTCTTATTGATTTCCTCCACTGAAATAGCCTTCTTGAACTCTTCTACTTTTATTTCTGATAGATTTAGAATTTCTGCTAATTCACTGTTAGTCCATAGTGTGAAACGACCAATGCAGTTTATACCCACATCATACAGCAAATTAGAATTCTTACGAAGAGAAGGGAAAGCAAAGGTCAGAGGAGTTCTGAGGAATGTTGAGATTTCTGTATATTTCTTCTTGTTTTCTGATGATAATGAATATACTTCTGGAGGATTATAGAACAGCTCTTCTAAAGTAACAATTCCTTCTGTTTTAAAGAACTCAGGTTCATCAATCCAAGAGGGTATAGGTGTTCCTAGTTTCTTTTTAATCCACTCAATATCTTTCTTACGTAAGCCAACTTTACGTAATTGGATGGATGGAAAAGCCAAGAAAGAAGAAGTTGTAAAAATCTGAAGAACTTTCAATTCTCTTTCAATATCTAGAGATATGATTTTTATGTGAGAGAGATCTTTATCCTGTTTGGTTTCCCTAATATGAGATAAGAGTTTGTATTTAGATTCTTTAAGTAAGAAATTACGAAGCGATGCAAATTTCTTATTATTAATAGAAGCCACTGGTAAGTAAATTAAATCCAATAATGTTGAAATTTTGTGTGTAGTTAGAATCTTCTTGATTTCTGATTCTTCTTGTTTTAAACCTTCATCTGTTGAAAATTGTAACTTTGATAAACTAATAGATTTCGAAGAAGAAGAAAGGATATCCATAAAAGATGCATAGAGTTTTCTTTCAAGCTCTTTGATTACTATTAATTCATCAAGATTTGCATTCACAAAATCCTCTATTGTTTTTATCTTTCTCCTGTGGAAAGCGTTTTTAGTATATGCATCTGTCCAGTCAGGAGTCAGTTTAGTGATATTTGTTTTAGCAAAATCTGGGAATTTATCACACAATTGAGAATAAACATTTTTCAAATAATTTACTAAAATTGCAGTAATTTCTGCTTGATAATTTATAGTAGTTGGCAATTTAGTTTGAAAGAGGAACTCTTCGATAGTTGTCTCTTGAGCGATTAAACCTTTAGAATTATCCTTTAAGTAATTAAATGATGGGAACAAAGTCTGTATTTTTAGGTCTGCTGTTTTAGTCAAGGATGCTATTAGTTGCTTACCTTCAGAGGAAATTGCAGCACTACTTTTCTTGTTCATATTGAGTAAAAACTGATGTAGTAAATCTTCCCTCATATTTTCAAAAAGTTTCTCTGGTAAACCAGCAACTGATTGAAGTTTTCTATAATCTGTAGCAAAGTAATGATAGCTATTTTGAATCCATCGTCTATACAATGAATCCTTTAAGGAGTCAAATGATTTTCCATTATCTGAAACGAATCTTTTTTCTATGGTTCTGCTTACAAAGATTTTAGGATCGAATCTTGGACTCATACCTTCCCTATCTAGTTCTGATATTGTTCTCAATTTTATATTGTAAATATCCTCTTCAGAGAGCGATAGAAGGGTAACAAGTTCTTCTGAAGGAGTAATAAGAAAATCTGCAACAGATTCAATGGCTTTTGATTTCAAGGCATATTGTATTCTCGAAGGACACCATACATTAGCTCCAAAAAGTCGTTTTCCTAAAGGCATGAAAAGTTTGACTTTTTTCGTTGCTCCATGAGCAAGCGCTGCTGCAATTCTATCTGATTCCAATCTGAAATCAGTATAACTCAGATCTTCGTCTTCCAATATTTTTGTTAGATTCTCAACAATTATAGGAGCTGACCTAACAAAACGAGATAATCTTGCATGTTCTCTTCGTTTTCTTTTAGCTCTACTAAGAAAGGTCTTTAATCTTCTTCCTAGTTGCATTAGAGCTAATCTAATTTCTTCCTCAATCTCTGGAACAATAGAAATATATTCCTTACTGGTTTCAGGAAAGGGAATTTTTGTACTAACCAATGAAACAGCAATCGCTAATGGATCAGATTGTCTAGTAAGACCATAGTCATTCCACCTTATTGAAGAGACAACATGTGTAATAACATCGTTCCCAGCTCCAAAAACAAGAGGAATACGATTAGCATAACGATATATTATCTTATTATCCGTTACTGTTGCACCTTTTACTTGTGATGCTTCTCCAACTCCTCCTCCATACCCTAATGCCGCTTCAATAACAAATGGATGTCCAGAGTAAGCTTTTGGAGCTCGAGTCACAGCTTCTACGAATTTTGGTTGTAATTCTTTTTCTAAACCCCTCCTTAATCTGTTTGCGCCTAGAGGAGAAAGAGCTGTTCCTCTTGGTGCATCAAACTGAAAAATCCTATCTCTTTTTCTCTTTACATCTTTAGCTTCTTGATATGCTTTCACAAATCCTTCATGAACGATTCTTCGAATCTCATGTGATGTGATATCTTTTGGGGATTTATTTGGATCTATCTCTAGGAGCTGGAAGAAATCTTCTGCTATTTCTTCAGTCACTCCCATAAATTGTGTTGCTAGAAACTCCTTCAATTTCTTGCTTCTAGTTACAGCTAATTCAGCTTTGAATTGTGTAATATCACACCCCCAGGGATGAATTTTCACAGGTTGAGGAGGTGGAGGCATATCATCTACAACACTATCATAATCCAAATCCTCTGTTTCTCCCTCTTTGTCACCTGGTAATCTTACTTTGAAGGTTGAGTAAGGAGTAATAATTGCTAACTGTCTGAAATACTCCTTCACACTATTTTTAGCTAATCTCCAAGCTCCTGTAAAAGTGATTGAAATTTCCAATCCTGGTTCTACCAAATAATTAGGGTCTCCTGGAAGATATTCATGCTGTTCCATTATTATTGGTTCATTCTTTTCCAGGTTAATCATCAGATGCATTTCATGAGTGATATCGTCCATGAAATACCTACTACGAATCTTTGCAGGGAGATCTACAGAAGACATTGAATAAAGCAAACACATTTTTGCTCCTAAACCGAATCTTCCACGTGTCTGAATCACACCATATTTAGTTCCTGTTAAAACTCTCCCAAATAAGTCTGCAATCTCATTACCTGGAACTCCAACGCCATTATCTCTACATGAAAGTTGAAGAAAATCTAAATGCTTTTCCAGCTTCTTGTACTGTGTTACATCTAATAGCTCATTAATTTCTCTACTGGATAATTTTCTTAAATCAACACTAACAACTGGGCTAATACCTCTTTTTTCAGCTGAATCCAAGCCATTTTCAACTAGTTCCCTTATGCTTGTAAAGACTGCTCTCATCGAATTTCCAAAGCCTGCAATCGCTCTGTTCTCATTAAAGAAAGCAGCTGCAGACATCTTTTTTGTAATAGAATTTTCAGACACGTTGTCTACCCCTATTATGACTCATATTTAGCTTTCTAATATATTACATTAATTATAGTCTTACACGAGTATATAATTTACAGAATCAGATATCTATATTTAAAGTTAAATTTTACCGGCAAAAATTGTTAAAATTAAGAAAATGGAAAAAGAAAAGAAAAAAGGTGTTAAGATTTCTTGAATTTAGGTCCAGTTCTATAAAGAACCACTGAAGCAATTACGAAACCAATTGTGACTAAGAAAAGAGCAGCAAAAGCACCTATGGTACGGTTTGCATCTGCATTATTGATCTCATTTAAGAAAGTCTCCAAAAGGTAATCGTAAAATGCAGAACTTGCTTTGTGAACATCTTCACCCCAGAAGTTAGTTCCCATGTTACCTGCTAATCCAGGATTAGTTGTATGCCATGTTCTGTATCTGTCACCTTCAGATAACTCATCAGGATCTATAATCCATCGTTCATTAACAACGTCATAATAACCATATATAGTTTCATTAAGAAAAGCGTAAGCTTCTGAAAATCCTTGCACTCCTGTACAGTACTGTACTCTATCTTCTCTTTCAATAACACTTCCAGTAATAGGCTCAGCTCTCATATTTTGCATGTGGAAAGGATCCCTAGAAAATCCTGGGAGAGAGTGTGTAAGCTTGAATTCACTAGGTTTCAAATCAAGATCATACATTCTATTCCATCTTCCTACGTGTATGAAACTGGAGTTCAAATAATTGGAACCTATCATCCAATAAATGTCTGTCATAGCTAATTGTCTAAGTGGTACTGTAGCCTGAGCAGTATAAACTAAAACATCTTGATCATAGAAGATAGCAGTGTCTGTTAGGGAGGAATACGCAAAAGGTCTGAAGAAGAATTCACTCCATTGTTGTCGTAAACCTTTTTCTGCATAAGGATAAACTGCAAAATTATCATAAGTTTCGTTAAAGTGCAAATCTGATTCTACAAGTGTCCAATCATTAAAACGGATTTTTGAATCTTGTCTCCAGCATTCAACGAATGCATGCAACTCATCTCTTTCGATCTCTTCAAAAGTTCCACCAATTCCCAGCTCTAGATGAATAAGACCTTCAGAACCATCTGCAAGGTAAATATCATCTAAATTAGCAAAAACTCCATATGCTGAACCTAAATGAGCAGTTCCATTGAATCTGTAAGATTCTGTTAGAGTTGCAGGTTGAGATGTACTTACTATTGTGAAACCATAATCACCTTGTGTAAGATAAGCTCTTGCTGTATCTTCATCAATATAGAGATTATTGAAATAAGTCTCTGCGGGATCATAAGTGAATTGACCTAATTCTGTTAAGATACCATCAAAATCAACTTCAAAAGTAAGTAAGCCTTCAACTTGATCTAAAACATATACTGTGCTTCCTTTTGCTTTGACGTCAATTACATTCTTGAGATTTGGAAAATCAATTGAATTATAATGTAAAATATCTCCTAAATTACCTGTAGCTTGCTCAATTTCGATAAGATTGAGACCATCTGTACCAAGTGCTACATAAGCATGTCTTTTGTTATCATTAACATCAATTGCAATAGCAGTACCGTTTAATGCTTTGGTCTCTGCTATTGTACTTATTTCTCTTTCTGCACCGATTGTATCGCTTATTCTAGCATAGGTTATACCATATGCTCCATTAGCAATATACAAGGCATCAAATGGAAGACCTGCTCCCATTGAGGAATGATCTATATCTCGCATATCGGAGTTTCCTAAATTATTCCATTGATCTATTTCATAAATTGATGCTGGATTTGTTGCATTCAACACTTCTAATCCTCTTGTTCCTTCAACAGCATATACAAAGCCATCAACAACTGCAAAGCCTAAAATTTGTCCATCAGAACCTAAGGCTTGTTCTGTAGTTGTTACATAATCGCCATACTGACCCATAGCCATGAATAGTGGGTTAGTCATATTAACGATTTTAATGTCTGTGCCACCTTCAAGAATATAAGCTAAATCATCTTCTACAATTACATCTGAGGATCGAGAGTTTTCATAGTAAGGGATATTAGCTATTGCCATTATTTTTCCAACATCATGAACATCATATGTACCTAATTGTTCAGCGTAGAAAAGATCTTTAGTCCAATCAATATCATTGCTTGCAAGGGTTTGATTTACTATAAATGGGAATTTTCTATAACCCAGTAATGGATCGTCAATACCTAGTATCCATTCAAGCGCTGTTCTTTTACAAACGTAAGAAATTTTGTTTTCGTATAACCAGTCAAGAGAAGGTTTACCTAATAGATATTGTAAATATGCAGCAAAAGATTGTGCTAATTCTTTTTCATATACTGTATCTATATCATAGATATCTGCGAGAAGTTGTTCTACATCAACAATCAAATCACCGGCATCATAATCCAATCCTTTCACTAAATCAAGGAAGAATTTAGCAGAACCTGATTCTCCTGTCAATACTGAATAATCATGACCATTATATTGTGCGTTATACAGGATTTTATTGCTTGTAGCTTGATCAAAATCAAGATCTAGGTACGCAGGTCGAACACTTAACCAATTATGAGGTAAATATATACCTAAATCTATTAATCCTTCTTCCTCTGCATAAGTTCGATTAAGAGCTGCATAGGCTAGTTCACTATCTGAATATACAACAGGATCACCTTTGATATCAAGAAGCTCTTGCTGAAGAAGGAATGATGCAACATAAGCTTGAAAACCATATTCTGTTCCATTCCCAAACTCACTAATATAATAAGGCCACATGTAGTTGAAATTCAAAACTGTTTCTTCACCTGTCAAGTCTGAAGCTGTTGTGTTGAGAAGGTATTGCTTTCTATATGCATATGTTACATAATCTCCTTCTATATCATACTCCAGAATTGTTTTATTTGTAATTATATCAAAGACAAGATCACCTTGAACGAAATAATAAGCAATTGCGTTACCATAATCAAGAAAACCTGTGCGGTCACTCACATTAAAGAACTCAAAGAATGCTTGATCATAAAATAATGAATTATTTTCCCAACCACCGGTATACATCCACTCTGAATTCTCTCCTGACCCATCAAAGGGATTGAAATCATCTTCAGTTAATTTTCCATAAACATCCAACCTATCGTTTATAACCTCAATATTATTAACAGAGCTTTGTGGGAGAAGGAGTCCCATTGTGATTGCTGAGCCCACGAAAATAGTTATAATTGTTATACCTAAAAATGTCCTAAGTCCTGCTTGCATAATGAATCCTCATAAATTTAATTGTTAAAGTGCCGTCTCAACATATATATATAAAGGTAATGACGAAAGCATTACATTACAGACGGTTTAAAGGAAAAAATGATAGAGCAATTATAAATTTATCTCTCCGGTTTTGTGATAGAAAATTAATGGAAGAAAGCGAAGATTTTTGACTTTTTATTCTTTTTTATCTTCCTTTAAAATGCGTTGGATTTTGTAGGTGTCATGAAGCCAAAGTTCTTCCAATTTAACGGTATCAAGATATCCAACCACTTTATCTTCTTCGTTTAGTAACTCAATAATAACATCGGAAAGATTTTCAAACCTCTTCAAAACTTGTTTTGGTATCTCAAAATACGATAGAATTCCTCTAATTATAGCTCCATTGCTTCTTCTTTTTTGAATCGAAATAATAACATCAAGATTTGTATATCGTTTTCTTATTTCATGATATTCCGTAACTGAAAGACCTTCAGGTCCAGGTTGAATGATCATATACCCTCTTGTTGGTTTGTCTTTTATTTCATAACTTTCCAGAATCCCCTTTTGATCTATAACACCTGATAAGAGAGGATTATTATCATAAACATCCAAAGAAAGAAGATTGCACAATCCTTTTGCATTATCGAATATTTTTATGAAATTTCCAAAATCTGTTTGGTAAAATTCAGACGAATTTTGGGTTCCTATCATGAAATCAACTAACAAGTTAGCTTCTCTGTGATTCATTTTCTCTTTAAGAATGTCAAATGGGATACCAGTTGGATTGTTCTTTACAATTCTTGTTTCATCTACAAGTATAAAGGGTAGGCTTTCAGTGAAATTTTTCTTCATCAAGTAATGAATAAAGGATAGAACTGAAATGGAATCTCTAGTGATCGCATCAATTTTCTCCACATCGGTTGGATCTTGGATAGACATAGGGAGAGTTAAAAGTAAAACTGCTTGGATTTCTTTTTCTTTCAGCATCTCTAAGATTTTGGAAATTGCACCAAGGATAAATGCATTATTGTCCAGAACAAGGAAGACAAAAGAAATGTCTCTGAATGTTCTTTCTAAATAGCCTGTAATACTTACTTCATTTGATTCAAACCATTTTATTCCTCTTGAAAATGTTTGTTTATTTATCGGAGTTTCAGGTAGGTCTAGTGCAGGTATTTTCATGTTGATATTTTCAATCTCTAATTTACTGGCTAATAATAATGATTCTGGGAAATTGTTTGTAATCCTATTCTTCATTATTGAGAGTATGGAACTCCCCTTCTTCCCTGAGAAAATAAAACCAAACGATTTTGTTTTCTCTTCTCCTTCTAGATAAAGCGTATTTGATTTATCACAACCGATTAGTAAAGAATCAGTTTGAAGACTGTCACTAATGATATTTTCATGATGGAATTGATACAACCCATTATATTTCTTTGGAACATCAATTCCCACTTTTTTTCTTCTCCGTCTTAAAATAGATTTGACCCTAGACATTGTTTCTTCAAATACAGATAGCTTTCGTTATTTTTAAGACTTTTTGACTATAAGCTAAACAATAGCAATTTCATGAATCAATACGAAATTGTTAAAAGTAAGCGCACAGTATAGAAACTTGTTATGGAATCTAATCCTACTAAACCAACAGATGTCAAAGTTAATATTATTCAACCTGACAAAGTTGAACTTCCAAAATTTGAATTTGAAGATATGTTAATTGAGCATTATAAAAAATACCCAAGAACAGCAGGGATGGTGGAAAACCCTAGATACTTGGAAGCGTTGCAGCATCCTTTCAAGAAATTTTATCTTGTGCCTTTAGCTCTTTTTGGATTAAAGATGAATACAATTCTTTCACTAAATTGGAAGGAATATCTTAAACTTTGGATATATATCGCGATTTTGTCAATCCCTACTTTCATTATGATCTATTTCCCATTTGTGGGAAAAATAGGTGAAGTAACAGGAAATAGAGTAGTTGTTGATGTTATTGCATCTATATACTTACCAATATTTATTGCAGTATTATTATCGTTGTTTTATTTGAAATTCACACATGATGGGTTTCTAGGATTAGTATTGGATAAAAGAGTCGAGTGGATTGAAGAACCAATAAGAGAGTATTATTCAAAATTCTATGATAGAAAAATACCAAAAAATCCTCTGATAATTTTACTAGCATTGGGTACAGGATTAGCAATCAATATTCCAATAATTTTATCTGCTCCAAGCATCGCTATATTTCCAGGAAATATTCCTGTATCTCAAACATTTGGAGTAATCTCATGCATATTAAGTCCAATTTGGTTTTACATCTTTTATGTAGAAACCTATTACTTAATTCAAAATACAAGGTTATATTCAAAAATTCTTAATTCAATAAAAGAGAGAATAGAAGTTTATCTTAATGAGTATGGGACCTTATTAACAAGAGAAAATTATGACATCATTTGGGCATTGGGAGACAAATGGAGTAAAGGTCGTTCAATAAGACAGATAGAAAATATACCAGTTTCAGGTATCTTATCAGCTTTAATTATTACCATTGCTATGCTGATGGGGAGTATCAATGCCATAATCTATGGTATAGCTGGTAGAATGCCAGAAATCGGATTTAATATAGGAACATTACTGGATAGCTCAGCTCCATGGACTGTAATGGTGGTTATCATTTCAGCTTTAATAGCAATAATTCTGCTATTAGTTGTTCTTATCCCACTCCTTTCACTCAGAAGTAGGTTAAAGAAGTTCAAGATTAAAGCGCTAATTGAATTAGATAACTACATTTTCGCGAATGTAGTAGAATTTGAAACAAGATATGCAGAAGAAGCTAGAGAAGAATCACTTACAATGTTTCAATTAAGGGAATATATTGCAGGAATGAGAACTTTCCCAATTTCAACAAATAAGATCTTTCGTACTATTATAGCTGTAGTCATCTGGATAGTGAATATTCAGAAAATCTTCAGAGCAGTCACACAAACGGTGGTATAACAATGTCTTGGTTAAAAAGAAAATTATTCAAAAAGAAAATTTCCATCGCTGTAATTGGAATTGGAAATGCAGGATGTAAAATTGGTGATGAAATCATCAATCAACTTAAAGAGAGTAATATTACAGTAAAATCTCTTGCTATTAATTTTACAGATAACTTTGATCCAAAAATAAAACACTTTACTGAAGACTTTTGGTTTGGGAGTAAAGAGAATCCTTCTTCCAATGGAATCCTTGAGAATGCGTGGAATGCGATACAGAACAAAGAGCTGACTTTAAAGAATAAACTTGAAGACGTTGTATTTTATAAGAAAGGAGATAGAAGATCTGAAGAGGATCTAGCTTTGCATCTCATAGTGGGGAGTGGAGGAGGAACCGGAAGTGCCGGTACAATGCTAGCAAGTAATGCTATTTTAGATATAACGGGTGAAGCACCAACGATCATCTATATAGTTCCAGAGAAAGATGAACCATCACTAATTCAATATAATGCAGCAACAGCACTTCATTTTCTAGGTTTCAGCGCGAAGGGTCCAAGGTCACCAATTCTTTTGTTTGACAATGAGAAACTAATGAAAATTCTAAAAGAAGAGAAAATTGATGAAGTACTCAATATCTCTAATAATATATTAGCTGAAATATTAACTACTACAGTATTAGCTGCTTTACAAGAGAGTACTCATGAAGAATATGATGCAGATTTGAATGATTTCTTCTTATCCTTTACAAAAGAAGCAAGAGGATTAGGTGTTATCGTCTCCGTAGACAAAGAATTTGAATCTCTGGAAAAGGCTCAAAATGTTCGATTTTCTGATATCTTTTTCAATGAATTGGATGAAAGTTCAAGTCTATCAGCAGATGTTACAAGAGCAAAAAGGGGATATCTAACAATAAATATGCCTACTACTTACCAATCAACATTTGAGACTAGGAAGATAGTAAAGCGATTTGAGAAGGGATCCATCAAAGTTGCTCTGAATTCTATTGAAGAACCATTTCTCACAATAAGAGGAGTTCTCACAGGCATTCATCCAGATTATGTAGATAGATTCTGGGAGATTCTGGAAAAAGGTAGAGATAGTCGAAATGAAATAATTACTAAAGAAGAGAAGATTAGGCAATCACAGATAGATCTTAATCACTAAAATTTCTTTTTCTTTAAGTTTCATTCCTTGTTTTTTTACTAATTTCCGTAAATTGTGGAAAACTTATAAATACAAGCATTTAATCAGCCTAATTATAAATCAGTGATTAAAATGACAGAACGTCCTGTTAATATTGAAAAGAAATTAAGAAATTTTAAACGAAAATTCAAAGGAAATGTTATGGAAGATAGCATTACTAGATATTTGTTCTCAACTGATGCAAGTATTTACAAAGTCAAACCTTTGGCAGTTGTACAACCTAAAGACACAAAAGATGTTCAATCAATTGTAAAATTCTGTTCTAAAAACCAAATCTCTCTACATGCAAGAGGAGCAGGAAGTGGAGTAGCGGGACAAGCTATAGGCGCTGGAATTGTGATAGATTTTACTAGATATATGAACGCTATATACGAAATAAATCCAGAAGAAAACTATTTCATCTGTGGACCAGGTTTGAAAGGTTCAACTTTGCAAAGAAAGCTTGATGTTCATAACAAGTATATCCCACCTGATCCAAGTAGCTTTGATTATGCCACTATTGGAGGTATGATAGCAACCAACGCTTCTGGAGCTCACTCAGTTATGCATGGAGATTTTGATAAATGGGTAGAGGAATTAGAA
>JAGLTB010000022.1 GCA_023270155.1 Candidatus Heimdallarchaeota archaeon
TAGTACTTCCAAATGGAGAGCTTATAACGGTGAAAGAATATGATATGAAAAGCGATGAGTTCAAGTCAATTCTTAAATCAGATACCGCAGAAGCTGCAATCTATAACAAATTAGTTAGTATTTGGAAGGATAAAAAAGATCTTATTTTTGAATCCTATCCAAACCTTCCACACAACAATACTGGTTACGAATTGAGGAATACAATCAAGGATGGAAAAATTAGTTTGCTAAGAATGATGGCAGGATCTGAAGGTACTTTAGGTCTCATAACAAAAGTAAAGATGAGAATAGCAACAAAACCAACTCACAGAGTGCTTGCTTTAGCTCTTTTTGATGACATTAAAAAAGCAGGTAAATCCATACAATTCATTCTTGAACAACAAAAAGCAGCAATAGAGTTGTTAGGTAAGAAGCTTATTGGTATGACAAGAGAAAGATTCCCTGCAATTGATGCGAAATTGCCAAAAGATTTAGATACAATGCTTCTGATCGAGTTTGAAGGGGAAGATTTAGAAGAGCTCAAACAATTAGCAGCTAATACTGAAGAGATATTAGTAAATAAAGAGAAATTAGCTTTTAGTTATAGATCTTCAGATGACCCAAAAGAACAAGAAGAGCTTTGGGAAGCTAGAAAATCAGCAGTACCTCTGTTATACAAGATAAAAGGAGAGAGGAAAATAATAGCTCTTTTTGAAGATGCAGTTATTCCTACAAATGATTTAGGTGATTATGTTGCAGATTTACAACAGATTTGCGATGATTTGGATATAGAGCTATTAGCCTATGGTCATGCAGGAAAGGGATTGTTGCACAATCGTCCGCTTATCAATATGAAAGATGCAGACGATATCAGAAAAATGGAAATACTAGCTGAAAAGAGTTTTCAGTTAATCAAAAAATACGGTGGAGTAGTTAGTGGTGAACATTCTGATGGAAGGGTAAGAGCTAAATTCATTAGAAGACAATACGGAGATGAATTCTTCAATCTCTTACACGAAGTACGATCAGCTTTTGATCCTAATAGAATTTTCAATCCTGATAATAAAATAACTGATAATGAAAACGTTTTAATGGAACATTTCAGGTACGGTGCTAACTACGCAACTATTCAACCAAATACTCTGCTTAGTTGGGAAGATGATGAGTTCAACAACACTGTGGAAACCTGTTTTGGATGTGCGAAGTGTGGTATGGAAACTACACATCTTGTCATGTGTCCTGTAAATAAGGGAAAGCATGAAGAATTCGTTCTCCCAAGAGCGAAAAATAACATGATGAGAGGATATCTAGAAGGAGAATATGATTATGATGAATTAATGAATCACGAACTCTTTGAACATATAATTTACAACTGTATTGGATGTCAAAACTGTTCCTTTGAATGTCCAAGTGAGGTCGACACAGGTAGAGTAATGGCTGAGATGAAATCCCAGTATATGGCATATCATAAACCACAGCTAAGGAAGTTATTTTTACCAACTTCTGCTAATCCTGTTAAAGCATTTCGAACTTGGAGAAAAACTGTACATCAAACACATCAATGGTTACGAAATTTCACTCTAGGAAACATCAGCTTTATTGGAAAAATGGCGTCTCTATTCGCACCAATTTCTGGATGGGTGATTAGTTTTGTTGGAACAAGATTTGTTATGGATGCAGCAGTAGGAATTTCTTGGCGCAGAAAAATGCCTAAATTTACAAACAAAACTTTTCTCAAATGGTGGAAGAAACACAAGAAATCCGATGATTATCTCAAGGAAGGTAAAAGACAGGTTGTTTATTACCATGGATGTTCTGCCAATAGAATCACTCCTGATATAGGTATTGCTACAGTTGAGCTAATGGAGAAACTAGGAGTATCAGTTGATGTATGTGATCAAATTTGCTGTGCAAGTCCAGCATTCTCTTATGGAGTAAAGGATGTATTTACTAAGAACGCAGAATTCAATATTGACAATCTATATGAGTATGTTGAGAAAGGATATGACATAATTACAAGTTGTACTAGTTGCGCTTTAGCATTAAAAGTTGAATTTGAAGAAATGACTAAAGATTCAAGAACACATGAAATTGCTGAACATACCTATCTTACAACTGAATATGTCTCAGATATGATTGATAAAGGAGAAGTTGATGTAGATTTTGCGCCAATAAATGCAAATATTGCGTATCATACTTCATGTCATCTGAGAGCTCAACGAGATATTACTTCTGTCTCAGTTGATCTGCTAAATAAGATTCCTGAACTAGAGACCGAAAAAGTAGTAGATACATGTTGTGGTATATCTGGAAGCTGGGGTATGAAGAAAGAAAATTATGAAGCTTCCATGGAGATAGGAAAACCAATGTTTGATACAATCACAAAGGAAAACATTGATTATGCTCTGACAGATTGCCCAACTTGTGCTATGCAAATTGAACATGGAACCAAGAAGGATGTCTCACATCCAGTAGTTCTTCTGAACAAATCTATTGAAACTAAATAGTAAAGAAAGCTAACAGTTAGCTTTCCCATTTTTCATTTTTCATAAAAAGAAAAACAATATAAAGTTATGATGTAACAGCTTCTTGAAAGCTATGAGTTCAATGAACGAATGCTCTTATTGTCACAGGCAAATAAGAGCAGCATCAAAGTTTTGTAAATATTGTGGCCAAAGCTTGAAGATGTGTCCAGAGTGCCAGGAATTAAATAATCTTG
>JAGLTB010000023.1 GCA_023270155.1 Candidatus Heimdallarchaeota archaeon
TATAAAAAAATAATCTTGTGGTAAGATATTTCTGCTAACTTTTTCCGCGGTTTTGTTTTTTCTTTTTTGGACAAAATATTTTAAATTCAGAAAACAAGGTTAATTGCATGAGTAAGATAAATTATCTTAATTCAACGAGACTTCTCTATGGATGGGGACGAGTTAATGAAGTTGGAGAAGTGGTAGCTGAATATGGAAAGAAATGTTTATTGGTTACATATATTGAAGGTTCTGGTTTAGATTTACTTAGAGAAAAAGTAACAAGGATTTGTCAAGAAGCAGGAGTCGAGATTGTTGTTTTTAGTGGCGTGGATGCTAATCCTACAACTGATATGGTAAATGAAGGTGCAAAAGTAGCTCTTGATAATAATGTGGATGTCATCCTTGGACTTGGAGGAGGATCTGCTATGGACGCAGCAAAAGCAATTTCTGTCGGTGCGACTCATGAAGGGGAGGCTTGGGATTACCGAGTTGATCCATTTGGAGTGAATAAGTCAAAACCAATAGAAGATAAATTACTACCCATAATAACTGTTACAACAACAGCTGGCACTGGTTCAGAGGTTACTTTAGTTTCAGTTGTAACAAAAAGTTCTGAAAAACATAAGTATGCACTTGTTGATAAACTTCTTTTTCCAGCTGTCAGCATCGTTGACCCAGAGCTCACACTTACTGTTCCTCCTCATGTAACAGCTTCAACAGGTTTTGATGCATTTTGTCATTGCTTTGAAAGTACAATCAATATTAATTCAAATGAATATTCTGATATGCACGCTTGGGAGGGTATTAGACGTTTAATAAAATATTTACCTAAAGCAATTAAGGATGGAACAAATAGAGAAGCAAGAGAAGCTCTTTCTTGGGCAAACACACTAGGAGGGTATTCAATCAATGCTGCAGGTGTGACTCTCCCCCATGGAATAGGGATGGCAATAGGTGGAAATGCTCCTCATATAGCTCATGGAGAAGCTCTAGCCATAATGTATCCTGCAATCAATCGATGGACTTGGAAACACTCAATTCCACAATATGCTAAAATAGGTCGTATATTTAATGCTGAATTGAACAATGATACAGATGAAGTAGCAGCAGAAAAAGCTTGTAAGGAAATGGAAAAATTCCTTAAGGAAATAGGTTTGTGGATGAGCTTTAAGGACAAAAATGTATCTAAAGAAACTCTCAAAGATATTGGTGAAGATACTTTCACACTTCCTGATCACACAGTTCACCCAATAATACCAACAGCTGAAGATGTTATGGATTTACTAAAAATGAGTTATGAAAGATAAGAAAGTGAAAATAATGAAACAACAAGTCATGACTGAACCCGGAAAAATCGAATTCCGAAATATCCCTGTTCCAGAAATTAAAGATGATGAAGTTTTAGTGAAAATTATACTCATTGGAGTCTGTGGAAGTGATATTCATGTCTATCATGGGAAACATCCGCACACACCTTATCCTGTTACTCAAGGACATGAAGTTTCTGGTGTAATTGAAGAAGTGGGAAGTGAAGTAACTAATCTCAAACCTGGAGATAAAGTCACTATTCAACCACAAGTTGTTTGTGGAAAATGCTATTCATGTACTCATGATAATTACCACATCTGTGATGATCTAAAAGTCATGGGTTTTCAAACAACAGGGATGGCTTCTGAATTCTTTGTTACAGATGCAGAACGAGTTCTTAAACTACCCCCAGAGCTAACTCATGAACAAGGAGCGATGATTGAACCTGTAGCTGTAGCATGTGGTGTTTTTACCAAAACAGGTGATGTCTCTGGATTAGATGTTATTGTATTAGGAGCAGGACCTATAGGTAATCTGACCGCCCAGACAGCAAAAGCTCTAGGAGCTAAATCTGTCTTGATTACAGATGTCAGTGATTATCGACTTGAAATCGCAAAAAAAGTGGGAATTGATTATACTATTAATCCTATAGAGACGAATCTGTCT
>JAGLTB010000024.1 GCA_023270155.1 Candidatus Heimdallarchaeota archaeon
GGGATTAATCAAACTATAGATGATGCAATTAAGAACGCAAGGAAAGGCACTGATATAATCATCGTCGGAGTATATGGTGATAAACCAATAATAGATTTATCAACTGTACAAGATCATGAATTACGACTTATTGGAATGCTAATGTATCAAACCAAAGAATATCTCAAAGCTATAGAACTGGTTCAATCAAAGAAAATCCAACTAGAACCATTAATGACGAAACATTTCAGTTTTAGGGATTACAATAAAGCCTACCAATATCTTGAAGAAAAGAAAGACAAGGTCATGAAGATTTTTATTGAAGTCAATTGAACTCCGATCTTCAATGTAATGAATTCCGTCAGTTTAATAACTAGTTCTTCTCAAAATCTCTGGAGCAGGTGAGGATAAAACATCAGTAGGCTTGATTAACAAAGCTCTAAAGAAAATCAAAAAAGGTTAAACATTCAATTCCTCTTATTATCAGCTTTCTATCATTTTTTCTATTTCTGAAACAACTTCATTAACAATCGATTCAACTAGGATTTTCCCTTTTTCCCTAGTAGCAAGAGTTGAATCTCCATAAACACCTGAAGGACTATAAAGTCCTGAACCTTCTGGATTACGGGTCAGTCCTTTTCTATTAGATCGGGAATCATAATCTTTGATTGCTTTATTCATGTTAACAATCTCGGGTGCTAAATAAAGCATAATGGAAGTTTCCCCCTCATCAGCATGTGTCCCTCCTTCTTGTTGTAACAGATTATCCTCTATCTTTGTTTCGATTTCTAATATATTCAAATAGCTGAGAACGATATCTGATTTCTCTAATTCTTCTGCAGCTTTTTTAAGAGGTCGAAGAGTGGAAATCCCAGTGTTCAGAATATAGAACTTTCTTTTCCCGTACCCATTCATTGATTTGCAAATATCTATAATGTACTCTTTGAAAGTTTCTTCATTAATAGACACTGATCCAGGATACTCAAGAAAAGATGGATAAAAGCCATATTGAAGAGTAGGAAGTACAATTACAGCAACTTGTTTGATAACAAGCTTCATTAATTGCTCTGCCATGATGTAATCGTTATTTAGAGGCAAATGGGGACCATGTTCTTTCAATCTTGAACCTAGAGCAATTAGAACAACTTCATACTTTTCCATTATCTTTTCTGCTTCGATCCAAGAGAGATTCTCCAAGTTTACAGATAGAATCGTTTCTTCTGAAGAATCCTTATTAATATGTGTCATTATAGAAATTTGGTTTTCTCATTTAAAACTTCCTCCATACTTACTTATGTTTTCTTTTTTTCTTATATAACAAAGACCACATTTAAAATATGTTAAAAAATAGATAACAAAATGCATACAGAAGCAATACACGAAACAGAAGAGATTCACACCTATAGGTTAGACAATGCTGCCACTCTCTATAGCCTTGCTTCTTCTCATAGAATCCCCGTAATGTTTCGTCTAAGTGCTTCATTAGTTGAACCTATAAAAATAATCACCCTTCAGCAAGCTCTTGATAATATCCTTGTTCGTTTTCCTTATTACCGTGTTAATCAAAAAACTGGTTTGTTTTGGTTCTACTGGAAATCTAATTTTGGAAAACCCAAAGTGATAGTTGATTCCAAATATCCTTGTAAGAAAATGCCGATACGAAAAAAAGGAATCTTTCCTTTCAGAGTAAGAGCTTTTAAGAACAGAATCGCTGTTGAATTTCATCATAGTTTAACAGATGGAACAGGAGGATTAACCTTCCTAAAAGCATTGATTTTTGAGTATTTGAAACTGAAAAAAGGAATAGAAGAAGATCCTACAGATATTTTTAGACCTGAACAAACAGTAGATCCTGAAGAATATGAGGATGCATATAAAAAGAACTATGACAAAACTTATCCAAGTTTTTCTAGACCTTCCAGAGCACTTCATTTGCCATATAAATTGGAGAAGAAAGGAATTTATAATATAATAACAGGTATAATGCCTGTAGAGGATGTTCTGAAACTCGCTAAAAAACATAATGTTACCCTTACAGAATTACTTGCAACTGTATACATTGATACCATTCAAGAAATCTTGTTTAGTTTTCCTGAAAGGAAAAGGAAAAAATACTTGAAACCAATCAGAATAATGATTCCTGTAAATCTTCGAAGTATGTTCCCTTCTAAGACTATGAGAAATTTCATTCTTTATGTCACTCCAGGAATCGATCCACGTTTAGGTCATCATTCTTTTGAAGAAATAATCAAAGAAGTTTATCATTACATGCGGATAGAAGTTAATGATAAATATATCAATAAGCAGATTAAAAGAAATGTAAGGGGTGAATTGCATCCATTAGTGAGAGCAACTCCTCTATTCATAAAAAAACTGGGAGCAAGAGCAGTTTACAATGGAATTGGGCAGAATTCATTTTCTGGAGTTTTAACTAATCTTGGCAGAGTAACCTTTACAGAAACATTAAAAGAAGATATACTTGACTTTCAATTCATGCCTTCACCAAATGCTTCCACGAAAACCAGCAGTGCTATTGCTAGCTATAACGGCATGCTTTACATGAATTTTGGAAGAGTGGTGAAAGAAACTGATGTCGAGAGAATATTTTTTAGTAAGCTAAAAAAAATGGGTATAGCAGTCAAAATTGAAACAAATTAAAGTGAAAAAAATGCCTTACTGTAGCAAATGCGGAGTCGAAGTTGATCAAGGGGTGGAAAAATGCCCATTATGTCAATTACCAATAAATGGTGTTGAAGAAGAAGCTATCCCTCCCAAAAGATATCCTGATGTACCAGTTGAACACCCTGAAAAAGCTCCTATGACAACTGAACAGAAGAGAGTTAGAGCTTGGGAAATAGTAGGAGCAACATTACTCATTCCTTTTCTGATTGTTGTTTTTACTGATTTGATTGTAAATGAAACAGTAAGCTGGGCAAGATTTCCAATGATTGCACTTTTACTTGCATGGATGCTTACAACGTTTCCATTATTATTCGCGAAAAGACCTTTAGTTATAATCACAGGCGAAGTATTATCGGTTCTAATTTTCTTAGTGTTAGTTGATTATCTTCACGATTGGGTAATTGATTGGTTCTATAGACTAGCTTTACCAAATCTTGCTGTGTTAATTCTTATTGCTTCTGCAGTAACTATATTATCAACACAAGCTAAACGAAAAGGAGCAAACATAGCAGCTTTCATTTTATTTGGAATAGGAGCTTTAAATCTAGGTTTGGATTTAATAATAATGAGCTCTTTAGCAGAAACGATAACTATGAAATGGTCCCTGTTTGTACTTGTACCATGCTTCATTATTGGTGGCTTCTTACTCTATCTCCATTACAGATTTAAGAATCTAAATCAAGATATTAAAGAACGACTTCAGATGTAAGATTACGGTTTTACCGAGGTTATATAAGTGCTCTAACTACCGCAACTCTATGGATGGTCTGAAAAACAAGCTTAAATCATTATTTATGATTATCTTTTTCTTTTCCCTGATGTTTGGTTTTTCCAATAATGTCAGCGCAATCTCAATAGTAATCGAGGAACATGTCTACCAGGAATTAACTCGATCTTGGGACAATATTTCTTTACTCTATGATGATTATTTTCATAACTCTTCAGATGTAGATCAAGAAATTATTAGATTCCATGACCTTGTTCCAGATTTGATAGATATAGAGGTTTTTGGGCAAAGCTATCAAGGGAAAGATCTCAAAGTCTTGAAAATTACAAATGAATTAAGGGATTATCAAAAAGCAAAAACATTAGTGGTTGCTCAACATCACGGAAGAGAGCAAATTACAGTTGAAACAGCACTTCGATTCATTGTTTACTTACTAAATTCTTATCAAAACGATGTGGTTTTAACTAATTATATTGACACGCAAGAAATCTATATTATTCCTACACTAAATCCTGATGCTTTGGATATAGTAGTGAATGAGGGTAATCACTGGTTAAGAAAGAATGTACGTCCATATGATGATGATGGTGATCTTGAATTCGATGAAGATCGTAGAGAAGACGTGAATGGTGATGGAAAGATATCTTCCTTTGATGTGTACAATAACACTAATCCAAGTAAACCTGTTTACAATTACACTTATTATGAGGGAATTGATAACGACGGAGATAATAAAATCAATGAAGATATGGTTGGATATACAGATTTAAACCGCAACTACGATGCCTTTTGGAGAGATGGAGGAGGATGGGATCCAGATCCTACTTCTCAGGTTTTTCCGGGTCCTATTCCTTTCTCAGAACCTGAAACTCAGTCTTTTAGAGACTTTGCTTTAGAGCATCGTTTCGGAATGGCTTATTCTCTACATTCAGGAATTAATGCAACCTATTTTACTGATGATGAAACAGGTTGGGCAGAACCATTTTTGTACAATTTAATGGTGCAAGATTTTAGAGACATTCTTCCTCTTTCTTACACTTCAATGTATCATGAACCATCTTCAACTCTCAAACCTATAGCTGAATCACCATACGTTTTAGCTGGTTCGTGGGATTCATGGATGTATCAAGACAGGGGTACAATCGCTCCAATAACCTTCGAACTTTATAGAAATTTATCCTCAATATCAGCAGAAGCTGAAACTACTGTTGAAGAAAACTCCACTCATAAAATTATTGAATGGACAGAGATCTACGGATACTTTAATCCTGAGAAAGAATATATTAATGCACTCTGGGAGGTTGTAAAACCAGGTTTTGATTATCTTTTGGCTAATACACCAAGATTAGGAATTGAAGCAGAGATTGTAATAAAAGGATTCGAGCAAGGAGACAATATTGGAATATCTCTAGATTTGGCTAATCTAAGTCCAAGAATAAATACAATAGAAAGAATCGGAGTCTTCGAAGAAGATTTCTCGTTAATCAAGAATGGATCGATGATTTACGCAGAAGGAAGTGATTCCTTTGAAGCTGATTTTCTCCTACCTGATAGTTTAGAAGAGCAGAAATATATCATAAAAGTTGGAAATGAGTATGTAGGATTCACACAGTTGGAAATTAAAAAGAAAGAGATTCGTTACGGGTTGATTATAGGATTATCAGCTGCAGGTTTGGTTTCTTTAGGAAGCGTATTAGGAATTTATTTCTTAATTAGAAGAAGATAAAAAAATCTTCTCCATTTTTAATAATCTTAAGATTCAGGAAAAAAAAGATATATCCCAAAATTAACTTAAATAGTAAGAATTTTAAGTTTTGAGTGATACACATTACGGAGTATTTATGACTACAAAACTTAAAGGCTATTATTTACCACCATCCTTTGAAGATATAGAAAATGAATTAGATTTTGAAGAGAGGGAACTACTGGATTCAAAACTTATAGTACCTAAATACTTTGGTCCTAAAATAGCTGAAAAAATTGTTATAAAGTTAAAGAAAAATCAAGAAGAGATTAAGAACTTAGATGTTAATGAAATTGCTAAAACTTATGAAATTGTAGGTAAAAAGTGGGGTAAAAATAGTGACTATCCAAAGAAAGCTATAGCTTTAAAATATCTTCCAGCACTCACAGATTTTTCCCCTGAGATAATAGAATATTACCAATTTAGCTGCATCAATCAAATAAATAAAGCAATAAGTAAAGATCTTGTCAACTATCGTTTCCCTGCAGAGGTTTTCTCAAGGTTTATTCAAATACCGGAAACAGAAACATGGATCCGTGCATATGCGAGTTTAATAAATAAATTAAAATTAAGACGAATTATGAAATCTGATTTTAGGGAACTCAAACTTATAAGTTATATAACACCAAAAAACGTTCCAGGAATTATAGAAACCTTTGGAATCTTTCTAGGTAATATTATACAATCTGCTGTCTTGATTAAAACACCATTTGAACAACCTTTATTCGCATCTTTGTATGCAGAATCAGTAAAAGAGATTTCACCAGCTCTTGGAGAAACAATAGCAGTAGTTCCTTGGAAAGGGGGGCATAAAGAACTTGAGAAGGTGATTTATTCACATTCAGATGTTGTTAGTATTGTTGGTAGTAATAGGACTATTCAAATCATTAGCACGGATATTCAAAAACTCAACAAAGAAGGTTGTAATATCAAAGGTTGTTATCATGGGCAAAAATTCGGTTTAGAATTAGTGTCTAAAGAGTTTTTAAAGGATGAAAAAATAGCTCGAAAAGTTGCAGCTTTAATAGCTTTAGATGGTGCAGCTTATGAAGGTTTTATGTGTGCCAGTCCTGTTTTGGGTTTCTTTATTGAAGCTGGAGGAAGAATAAGCGTATCTCAATTTGCACAAATACTGGTTGAAGAATCTTCTAAAGTATCTAAAATAATCCCCCAAAACGAAAGTTTCCGAAAAAATCGTGATCTTCAACTCTCTGAACTACTAGCTAATCCAGAGACGAATAGAGAAATATTTCATGACAAAAATAGTAATTCTATAGTTGTATATGAACCAGAGTTTGAATTAAAGCCAATAGGTCAAAATAGGTTGCATAGACTATTCGAGATTCCTAAACTAGAATTTCTTATTCGAAAAATAAAACGATGGAAAGATTATCTGCAAACTATAGGTATAGCCATTCCAAATGAGCGTTTATTTGAACAAAAAATAGCGGAAAAACTTGGAAGAGCTGGGTTTTCAAGTCTTCGTGTTGTAGGTTCTGCTTGTATACCACGTTTAGGTGAAACATGGGATGATAATTATCCAATTTATGAATATTACATCCCAGATTTTATACATTGGGTGTCAATAAACACTGGTAATGTTTCAGATGAAATATCGAGATTATATGTTTTATATAACAAATTAGTAACCAATGGAGTCTTTAACTAATAAATTTACACATAACCAATCTATGAAATAAATTGATTTTATATCTGGTTAGCGAAGAAATAAAAAGGAGCTAATCCTTAATTCATCCATGACCAAAGTGTCGAAAGAAGACGTAAAATTTCTCGCATTTGAAGGAGGAGGAGGTAAAGGCATTACTTATCTTGGAGCTATACAAGCTCTCGAAGAGTTAGGAATACTGTCATATGTTCCCAAAAAGAGTGGTGATCAAACTTTTCCTCGACTTGACTCTTCAAAGATAAAAGGAGTTGCAGGAACATCTATAGGCTCATTAACAGCTCTACTGATTGCTTGTGGGTATAATTCTGAAGAGATTAGCTTAATTCTCACTTCTGATGTATCAGATAACATTCTTGACACTGTGGACTTTGGAACAATTCCAACCATTTATTCTAAAGATGAACAGGATTGTGTTATTCAGGATTCTAGATTCGGTGACGTAGATAGCTACATGAAAAACTCTTGGGCAAACTATGTACAATCGGACCAGAGATCACTAAAAGGTCTCCTAGAGATTCCGGTTAAAACCTTCAAAAGGATGAGTTTTTCTATCTTTGCTTTGATAGTTCAAGGTTACCTTAACCATGAAATTAAGAAAACAGGAAAGAGAACACATGATGACGAGTTTCATTTAGTTCCTATACAAGACATTATGAAAACAGAGACTCAGATTGCTGCAACTCAAGCTATCCTAAACAAGCCAATACATTCAATTAATAGTTTAAAATACGAATATGGGTTCTTTTTAGGTGCTTCAGCTCGACATTTGTTTGATCAATTTATTGAAGACAAATCAGGAATTAAGAATTGTACTTTTGAGCAATTTTATGAAGAATTTGGCATTGATTTGGTAATCACTTCAGCTTGTTTGAATACTGGCAAGGCTTTTTATTTCAAGAATGAAGGGAAGTGGAAAGATCTGTGTGTAGCTGATGCTGTAAGAATGTCCATTGGTATCCCCTTCTTGTTCAAACCTGTCCTATTTGAAGAAAAAGACAAATCCGTTGGACCATTTACTGATGATCTACAATCAACACGTTATATGGTTGATGGAGGTGTAGTAGATAATTTTCCACTTCATGCTTTTGATGAAGAAGGAAGTGAACAATTGAACTCTCAAATGCTAGGTTTTACACTAGTACCTGATAGCAAGAAGAAAGTTGCTGAAATTGCTAATTTTACAGATTATTTAGATAACGCTCTTTATACTTTCCTGAAACATGCTACAGACTTACAGATAAAATCATCAGGTGAAAGAGACCAAATAATAGAATTAGATACAGGTAATTTAAGCATCTTTGACTTTAGCTTCGAAGAATTACCAGAAGAAATAATCGCAAGCTCAAAAGAGAGAACGCTAGAATATTTCAAGTAGTCTAATTTTCCTTTTTTCCAACAAACCGACCGCAAAAAAAGAGAAATCTATCTTACCACACATATAAATATCTATGTGGTAAGATTTTCATAGCTGTGTTTTTGGCGGTGTAGGCGGTTTATTTCGCAATACTCGGGAAAAGATTATAAGATGGAAATATTTCCTTTTTTCATAATGACTACTGAAAAATCAAGATTAGTAATAAGAACAGGGAGAGTGTTTGATTCAATAAATGGTAAACTGCTTGAAAATACTACCGTTGTATCAGTTGGAAACAAGATTGTCTGGTTAGGAGATGATAGCAGTTACGAAAAAGAAGAGAATGATCAAATTATAGATGCTTCAGGAAAAGTAGTTCTTCCTGGAATGATTGAAACTCATGTTCACCTACTATCAACAGGTAATCCTCAAGCAGAAAGAGAGTACCTAAGAACAAAAAGAGATATGTATCATTATTTTGCATTAAATCATGCTCAAAAGCATCTTGCTTCTGGTTTTACTTGTGTAAGAGATTGCGGAGCAGCTAAAGGTATTACGTCTTCTCTTCGTAGAATCTTAAATTCATTGATTTTCGCGGGTCCTAGATTAGTTATATCTGAAACAGGTTTAGGACAGTGGGGGAATCAGGAAAGTATAGGCCCTCAACCTTTACTGGATGCGATAAGGGAAGAATCAGTTGTAACTGCTGGAGTAGATAATGTAGTATATGCAGTTCGAGAAAAGAAGAGATTGGGTGCAGATTTTATTAAGACATTAACAACTGGGGGCGTGTTACATGGGATGGAATCAAAGGTAGAATTCAGTCTCTGGACTGATGATGAATTAAAAGCCATGGTAACGGAAGCTCATCGTCTTGGAATGCATCTTGCTAGCCATGCTCACGGTACAGCTGGAATAATTACAGCTGTTGAAGCTGGAATCGATACCATAGAGCATGCTAGTTACATGACAGAAGAAGTTGCTGATTTGATGGTCAAAAATGGAACTTATATTGTACCAACTCAAACAGCTGCTATGAGTTTAGTCAGTCCTGAATTATTGAAAATAATGCCTCCTGAAGTACAACAAAAAACTATTGAAGTTGACAAGATAATGAAAGAGAGTCATAGATTAGCTTTCGAAAAAGGAGTAAAGATTGCGATAGGCACAGATGCTGGAACACCCGGAAACTATCATGGTAATACTGCGAATGAAATTCGGTTGATGGTAGAGGATGTAGGAATGACACCACTACAAGCATTACAAGCAGCAACAATTGAAGGTGCAAAAGCAATCTGGTTAGAAGATAAAATCGGATCTATTGAGAAAGGAAAATTTGCAGATATGGTTATATGTGAGAAAAATCCTCTTGAAAATATTTCTGTGATTACAAAAGAAACCAACCTATCCCATGTGATAAAAGATGGTATAGTTATGGCTGAGAAAGGTAGAATAACATATTTCTCTCCACCACAGAACCTAGCAAAATAAATTCATTAACTCTGAAAGAGATTGAATCAAATCGAGAAAAGATTATAAGAAGGGAAAATTTCCTTTCTTCATAATGACTAATGAAAAACCAAGATTAGTGATAAAATCAGGGAGAGTGTTTGATTCAATAAAAGGAAAATTGCTTGAAAATACAACCATAATTACAAAAGGAAATAAGATAGCTTGGTTGGGAGATGATAGCAGTTATGAAAAAGAAGAAAACGATAAAGTAATTGATGCAACTGGAAAAGTAGTTCTTCCTGGGATGATCGAAACCCATGTTCATCTAATAGCTACAGGTAATCCTCAGTCTGAAAGAGAATACCTAAGAACAAAAAGAGATATGTATAATTATCTTGCACTAGATCATGCTCAAAAACATCTTGCGAGTGGCTTTACTTGTGTCAGAGATTGTGGAGCTTACAAAGGAGTTGTTTCTTCATTACGAAGGATTTTTGACTATCGCGTTTTAGCTGGACCTAGACTTGTAGTTTCAGAAAATGGATTAGGTCAATGGGGTAATCAAGAGAGTATAGGTCCTCAACCAATACTTGATTCATACAGAGAAGAATCAGTGGTTACAGCTGGAGTAGACAATGTAGTTTACGCTGTAAGAGAACAAAAGAGGCTAGGTGCTGATTTCATTAAAACCCTGACAACAGGTGGTGTTCTTCATGGTATGGAATCTAAGGTTAGTTTCAGCCTTTGGACAGACGATGAGTTAAAAGCAATGGTGGATGAAGCACATCGACTAGGAATGCATCTAGCTAGCCATGCACATGGCAATGCTGGAATAATAGCAGCTGTCAAAGCAGGAATTGATACAATCGAACATTGTAGTCTTGTTGATGAGGAATCTGCTAAAATGATGATTGAGAAGGGAACATATCTTGTTTCGACACGATCAGCGATAGTTTGTTTAGCTAACCCTGAAATTATCAAACAACTTCCTCCAGAGGTTCAGCAGAAGATAATAGATGTTGGGAGTCAAGCTAAAGACAACCACAAAATGGCATTCGAAAAAGGCGTTAAGTTTGCAATAGGGACAGATGCTGGTACCCCCGGTAATTTTCACGGAAATACTGGACATGAATTACAATTCATGGTGGAAGACATAGGGATGACACCTGTTCAAGCACTCCAAGCTGCTACTATTGAGGGTGCAAAAGCAATTTGGTTGGAAGACAAAATAGGCTCTATTGAGAAAGGAAAGTTAGCTGATATTGTCATTTGTGAAAAGAATCCGCTAGAAGATATTACTGCTATCACTGATGTTTCTAGCCTTTCCCATGTGATCAAAGATGGAATAGTTATGGCTAAAAGTGGAGCAGTAACTTACTTTTCACCATTTCAACAATTGACTAAATAAACAATTAAGATGCTAGGAAATACCAAAAAACTTCCTTGCATTTTCTAACACTTTTTCTGCAACTTCTTGTTGTTCCATATCATTAACGTATGCAATAGCTGCAGTTGCATATTTCACATTAGCTGGTGTATTAAAACCCCCCATTTTGAATGGATGCTGAAAGCACGAATCTGTTTCGGTCAGAAGTTTATCCAAAGGTACTCCTCGTATATTTCTTCTCCATCTATTAAACCCATAAGCAGATGAAGGTACTGAGATGTAATAACCCATTTTAGCTAGTTTTGGTCCCCAATCTTGTGGTCCTGAGAAACAATGCCACATTACTTTTTCTGGTTTGATTCCCTCTTCTTCAAAAATTCTTACAATTGTCTTATTGCAGAAATCTCTTTGATTGAACTCATGATTCGGATTCTTTTGATCTATGTCTCTTTGTGTTGCATTTCTCACATGCAAAACATAAGGTTTGTTTAAATGTTTAGTTTCTTGAATTACTTTTTGAAAGTACTCAATTTGTTCTTGTCTTATAGATAGTGTTTTTGCATGATGGAAATCCAAACCAAATTCTCCAATTCCAACATAAGTATCTGTTTTATTTTCAACTATGTCCATAAAATGTGGATGCTCTTTCATCACCACATCCATTCCATATCTGTCTGAAGGTTTGAGACACCCCACAGTAAGATAGATCTTTTCATGACTTTCTGTGTAATTTTGAATGTATTCATAATCATAATAACTGCTTGAAGAAATAATGAATTGACCATTATGTTTCTCAAAGAAAAATTCATACTGACTCTCATATGAATGAGTTGGTTTTCTATATGGTTCTTTATCAGGAAAATGACAATGACAATCTACAATAGGGAGATCAGGCTCTGGTTTAATCGGTATAGCTTCGTTTTTTCGGTAGCTCATGTGAGAGTGGAACTTCAGATACCTATAAATTTATCGAGAATTGACATAAAGGGCTCTAAAAGAAAAAGAGAGGTTTATTAGAAGGCACAACTTAGTTATTGATATATGAACAAGAAATCTTCCTCAAAGAAAGAAAAGAAGAAAGAGAAAAAGAAAAAAGATCAAACAGAGGGACCTGATTATCATTATATAACAGAGGAAGAAATGAAAAAGGGCTTTAAACCCTCAAATGTTCTTCAAGAAGGAGCAGTTCTATGCCCTTTCTGTAGTACAACTAATACTGTTGATGATGAAGTTTGTTTCAATTGCAGAAAGAAACTGAAAGGCTATGATGATTTAAAGGATCTAATGGATAAAGAGTATTTTGTTGACGAAGAAGATGATTCGAAAAAGAAAAAGAGAAAGAAAACTAAAGGTTAAGTCTCTTTACAAGATCCTCTGTCTGGAACTTGTAACCTTCTCCACCTTTGTATTTCTTGAAACCCATTCTGTCGTTAATTGAAAGCATAGCTTCATTAGATTCAGCATTTCCTGTAATTATTCTTTCAACTTTGGGATAGTTTTCTTTGATATATACAATCATTAGAGCTTTCAACCATTTTCCTAATCCTCTTCCTCTGAATTTTGGTCTAACTCCTGTTAATCCTTGAAACATTCGATCTCCTTCTCGAGGATCAAAATATATTTCAGTCATTCCTGAAATTCTGCCATCTTTCTCCCTTGAAATCATAACGTAATTAGTTTGTCCTATATCTTTTGTTCTCTTCTCAAATTTTCGTCTAGCTTCTCCATCGATATTTGCTCTACTTTCTATTTCACCCATAGGTTGCATATTTAATGCTTCAGTATACATTTCAACATATTCATCTAAAATATCCTCAGGACAGAAATCAAGGAAAGTTTCTATAGTAACTTCTGGAGCTTTTTTTGGACCTGCTTTAATCCATTCTTGCATCATGTTCCAATCTACATCTGCCATCTCTAATCTATTTTCTGCACCTTCGATTGTCATCTTTGCCCCATAGTGTTTTAGAAATGCTCTTCCGGCTTCATGATCTGAACCAACTTCTATAATTGTTTTTTCAGCTGTATGAATTTCTTTTACAGCTTGTTTCATAAATTCTGTTCCTATCCCTTTGTGACGATAATCTTTGAGAACAACAATGTTCATTTGAGCTATGTGTTTGTTTTCTTCATAATCTGAAGAAGTTTCTTCTGAAAAACCAAAACCTGCCCAGCCAACGATTTTATCATCTGGAGTGATAGCCAACAATCGTTTAACATAAAAGTCAACAAAATCAGCTTTTTGACGTTGGATAGTTCCTTCTCTGTCAGGTAAAGGATCATCTGGATTCATTTCTTTTTGATTTGTTTCTGTGAATTCAAAATATCTTTCCCAGAATTCATCTGGAGCTTCTTTTGGTTTAAATTCTACAATCTTATATTCCATATTCTTATCCTCAACTGATTTTGAGATATTACAATTTTTTACTTCGAACACTTAAAAATAAATTCATTTGAGAGAATCATAAAATCGATAATTGAATGAATTAATTTCTTAATCAAAAACTGTAACTTAACAAAATTATAAATAACTGAAATTTATTAGTAAATCGATTAAAAGGAAGGTTTTGGGTAGAATATGAGTTATAAGAAATGGTTCTTCAAGCATCTCTTGAAGGAGAGATTGTTGTCAACAATTCTGATGATATTTCTAACCATTTATATTGCTACTACTTCAATAACCCCATTTTTTATCGGAGACATATTTGGAGAATTAGCAAAAGAAAGCAGATCATTTGCAATAATTTTGAGAACAGCATTGTTTATAGCGACAGCTGGAGTGATAAGGGCAACAGCTGATTTTATTCAAAGTTATATGAATGAAGTACTTGCTCATAAAGTAACAAAAAATGTGACGGAAGAATTCTATAATGACTTACTTGGAAAAAGTCAAGAGTTTTTTGACAGAGTAAAAGTGGGAGATGTGATGGCAAGAGCAACATATGACACGAGACAAATGAATATCTTTATCTCCCCGGGTTTAAAATTCCTATTTGAGGCATCATTTACATTTATATTTTCAGTTTCCTTTATGATTTGGATAAACCCTAAACTAACTCTACTTCTAGCTGCTGCTCTACCATTTTACGTAATAACTGTTTATAATTATTATAGAAAATTAGGCCCAGTTTCTAGAGCGCAAGTAGAACAAAACAGTGTGATGAACACTAGATTACAAGAGAGTATCACTGGTATTCGAGTAATAAGGAATTTCGTAAAAGAAAACGAAGAAATAGAGGAATTTGATTTCGAAACAGAAAAACTGAGGGAAATTAATACAAAAAGAGGAATCATAAGTGCAAAATATTATCCTGTTTCAATTACAATATTAATTATCGCATTAAGCTTTTTCTGGGGTGCAAACCTTGTAACTAATGGGGTAATGACCTTAGATGATCTAGTTACATACGTATTTCTCATGATGACTCTTACAATGCCTACCTGGCAAGTTGGAAGAGTTGTCACTCAATTTCAAATCGGAATGGCAGCAGCTAAAAGAATCTTTGAAATGAAAGAACGAGAAGAATTCGTCCCTGAGCCTTCAACTCCAATCCATTGGTCTGGGGCTCAAGGATTAATCAACTTCGAAAAGATTTCCTTTTCATATAATGGTGGGAGTAGCAGAAAGAAAGCACTGGATAATATCAATCTACAGATTCCAGGAGGGTCAACTGTAGCAATTATTGGAAATCCTGGATCAGGAAAATCTACTCTTATGAAACTTTTAATGCGTCTTTATGATCCCACGAAAGGAACAATAAACATTAATGGAATCAATATTCAAGACATGTGTTTATCTAATCTTAGAGAACACATTGGAGTAATTGAACAAGAAGTATTTCTGTTTAGTAAAACAATTCAAGATAATATTGCATATGGGAAAGCTGATGCTACTAAAGAAGAAATTGAAGGAGTAGCAAAGTTAGCTCATGCTCACGAATTCATTTCAAGTTTTGAAAATGGGTATGAAACTATTGTAGGAGAAAGAGGAGTTACACTTTCAGGAGGGCAAAAACAAAGAATTGCAATAGCTAGAGCTCTTTTAGTTGACCCCTCGATTTTAATCCTCGATGATGCAAGTAGTGCAATTGATGCAGAGACTGAAAGAAAAATCCAAACTGCTATTGCTAATGTGTTAAAAAATCGTACAACGTTCATCATAACTCATAGGCTAGCTACAATCAAAAACGCAGATATCATTATGGTGATGCGAAATGGAAAATTACTAGATTCTGGAAAACATGAAAATCTAATCTTAAGAAATATAGATTATAGGAATTTGTTTGAACGATTTTCAGAACTTCCACCTATGAAAATACAGGAGGGAAAATGAGATGATGCGATCCTTTGATAAAAAAGAATCTTATGACAGGCAGTATTCTGATACTGACCTTCTGAAACGCTTTTTCAAGTATTTAACTCCGTATCTCCTATTAGTGAGTTTGATTATAATTGGAATTGTAGCTTCAGCAATTGTAACTATTTTTCCCCCAACTATGGTACAAAATGCATTCGATGTTCTAGAATCAAACGCTGAATGGATGGCTGTATTTCCCTTTGCACTTGGATACGTGCTTCTATCTATTTTACTTTGGATAATTCAAGTAGTACTTGGGATAATTGTTACTATCGTTACACAGAAAGTGATTAAACAGATTCAAATAGAAACCTACATTAGTCTTCAAGATCATGATTTGATGTTTTTTGATACAGAATCAACTGGGAAAATTATGAGTAGAATCACAAATGATTCTCAAGAACTAGCAGAAATGTTAAACATTGTTTCTCAGTTTGTATCCAACTTCTTCATTCTGATTACAGTACTAACCTGGATGTTTGTAGTTAACTGGAGATTAACCTTTGTGACAATAGGTATAGCACCTTTTGTTATGATAGTCGCTCTTGTTTTTAGAAAGATAACTAGAATGACAACAGGTGATTGGAGAGCTGCTATTGGAGAAGTTAACGCTTCCTTCCAAGAAAGTGTTTCAGGAATCTCAGTCGCTAAAGCTTTTGGTAGAGAAAAGAAATCGAAAGAGGAATTTGAAGTAATAAATTTTGATACTTTCAGATATGCTAAGAAAAGAGCATTTGCAGTGATGGGTGTGTACCCACTAATGGATGGGATTAGTGTTATAGGAATGTTTGGAATTACTCTCTATGGGAGTTCTCTGATTCTAGGTGATTTAGCATCTCCCTCAGTCATATTATTGTTTCTCCTCCTCTTGAATCGATTCTTGTATCCATTAGTAAGAGTAGCATCACAGTATTCCACAATCCAAAGTGGTTTTGCAGCTATGGAGAGAGTGTTTAGTATTATTGATGCTAAGAAAGAAATCACAAATCCTCCAGACCCTGTAATTAAGAAAATCGAAGGTAAGGTTAGTTTTGAGAATGTTTATCAACAATATGTGGAAGGAACACTAGTTCTAAAAGACATTAACATGGAAATTCAAACAGGGGAATCCATAGCTATTGTTGGTCATACTGGAGTAGGAAAAACAACTATTGCTTCATTACTAATGAGATTTTATGACATCTACAAGGGTTCAATAAAAATTGATGGAGTAGATGTTCGAGATTATGATATGCAATGTCTCAGATCTCAGATAGGTTTAGTGAGTCAAGATGTTTTTCTATTTAGTGGAACTGTATTGGAAAACATAAAGTATGGCCAACCTAATGCAACATTGAGAGAAGTTCAAAAAGTAATAGATATAGTAGATGCAAAAGAATTCATAGATGCTTTACCTGATGGACTAGAAACAGAACTGGGAGAAAGAGGTAAGGGACTCTCAGCTGGACAAAGACAAATGATTTCCTTTGCAAGAACTTTGTTAAGCAATCCTAAAATTTTGATTCTAGATGAAGCTACAGCAGCTGTAGATGCCTATACTGAATGGAAAATCCAAGAAGCTTTAGATAAACTGCTTGCAAATAGAACATCAATAGTTATTGCTCACAGATTGACAACAATAAAGAACTCTGATAGAATAATAGTAATGGATCAAGGGAGGATAGTAGAAGAAGGTAACCATGTTAATCTGATGGGTGAGGAAGGACTATATTCAGAACTATATGAAACCTATTTCAAGCATCAATCAGCTGAATGGATATCGGAAATAAGTGAAGTATTTACTGATTAGATACAATTATGGAGATCTAAAGATTCAGCAAAAATTTAAATTCTAATATTCATTCGTTTTAGTATGAGAGAAAGAAGTATTTCATTTTCATCCAAGTGGATTGGTATAGCTTTAATTGTTAGTGTAATTATTTCCCTTTTGGTTAGAAGCATTGCACGCGCAGTGAGTTTTCTTGCTGTTTCAACTGGGAAAATAGAAATTGCTCAATATAGCAGGCAGTCTAATACTACTCTTCATGCCATGTTCTATCTAGTGAACATGGTTATTGTTGGGCTGTTGTTTGTCTACTTCTTCTTCAACAGAAATCAAGAAAAATCACAAAAAGAGCTTAGAATTGGTTTTACTACATCAGTGATAACCTTAGGTTTACAGCTTGTTACGATTATTTTATTCATTATATCTGAAGTTCAATTATATTCCTTATTAATAAAACCAGGAATATTGAAAGCACAGTTAACTATTAACATATCTTTCTTTGTTTCCTTTATCATTGTTATAGCAATTTATTGGAAGATAATGTTTTCTACTAAACAAATGAATACTTTCACAAAACTTCTAAGTCTTTCATTGCTTGCATTTGGTTTATGCGTTTTCGTAATAGCTATGAATCAAATATACATGCTCTCATTCTTCAATTTTCCAGGTACTGGACGTTATGTAACTCGCATATTTTTTACAAATGTATTTCAGAATTTTTATAATGTCTTTGCAGTAATGGCAGGAACAACTATAATTCTAGTAACAAAACAAAAGACCGAACTGATTTAAGAGGAAAGAATTCTAAATAGATCTCTCATCCACCTTTTTTTTTACATACTAACTACAAGAATTAATCTAGATATAAGATTAAAAAAACTAAAAACATAGTGTTTTTGATGTTTAGAGAGTTTTTTTGCAGATAGAACATCAATAGTTATTGCCCATAGATTACCAACAATCAAGAACTCTGATAGAATCATTGTAATGGATCAGGGAAGAGTAGTAGAAGAAGGAAATCATGATAGTCTGATGGGTGAAGAGGGACTATATTCAGAGCTTTATGAAACCTACTTCAAACATCAGTCAGCTGAATGGATATCGGAAATAAATGAGGTGTTCACCGATTAGATTCTCTCGAATGTATCTAAGGTTTGAGCAAACACTTAAAGCAGTGTTTTTATTTGTTTCAGTATGAAAGAAAGAACAAAATTATTTTCTCCAAGGATGATTGGTTTAGCCCTAATTATCTCTATACTAATAAATATTCTAACTAGAAGTATTGTTTACTCTTTAAGCTACCGTGCTCGCTTAAAAGGAATAATAAATCTCATTCAATTTAACACTCAATCCTCTACAACTTATTATTCAATGTGGTATTTAGTGAATCTACTAATCCTAGGATTACTGTTTGGTTACTTCTTCTTCAACAGGGAAGGAGAAGAATTTCAAAAGGAGCATAGAATTGGTTTTATTAGTTCGTTGATAGCTTCAGTTTTATTCATAGTATCGATTATTCTGTTTATCATCGCTGAAGTTCAAATGTATTCTCTACTAATAAAACCAGGAATAATGAAATCTCAGTTAGCATTTAATATTGCATTCTTTGTTTCGTTTTTCATCGTTTTAGTAATCTATTGGAAAATAACCTTCGTAAATAAATCAGTGAATTCTGTAATAAAAATTCTAAGTATTTCCTTACTAGTTTTTGGATTTTGTGTATTCCTAATTGCTCTGGACCAAATAGAACTAATCACTATATTATCCTTTACTGCTGGAACTGCAAGTATGGTAACCGTGAATTTCTTTGAATTCATATTTGCTAATTTCTATGCAGTCTCTGCAGTAATAGCAGGAACAACCATGCTACTAACATCGAAACAAAAGGATGATTTGAGTTAAGAAAAAAGAAGGAAACTCATTTTTTCCTTCTACTTCTTTCGGATTGTTTCCTATTTTTTTTGTGGATAACTCTAATTGTTACCAAACTGATTATTGCAATTATCAGAGATGGGAATGAAAAAGGCAGTCCACCACCCTTATACTCATGTTCGATTATAACTGGACCTGGATGAGGATTGTAATCTATTGCTTCTGCAATACCATCGATGTAATAAACTTCATTATCACCTAAATCCTTCCAATAGTTCCCATCCTCCAGCGCTTCATAACACCACAAATTTTCTCTTCCATCATCTTTAGCTTGGGAATTTGCTTCATCATTTTCTAAAGTGTTATCAATAAAATCGTTGTGATAAACAAGATTTCCAATAGATCCACTGGAAATGTAGATTGCATAATCCTCACTTTTTTCAAAAGAGTTATTCCAAACAGTACTGCTGTGTGCTTGATCTATCAAAACTGAATAAGAACCACAAAAAACAAATCTATTATGAAACACATCAACATCATCTACTTCATTGAGAACAACTCCAATAGGACAATAACTGACAAAATTATTCAATATTGTTACAGTTCCTGATTCAGCTTTTGATATGAATATACCATTGTATAAGTTCTCCAAGTGATTATCCCTGATTTCAACAAATTTAGATGTGTTAGTAATATGGATTGCTCCAAGAATAGAATCGCTGAAATTGTATCCTGAAATGATGAAAGGATTTGTTCTACTTCCATCACCTGGAAAACTAAATTGGGTAAAATCTTCATCAGAATAAATCTCAATAGAATATTCAGTAGCACGAATATCTCTTTGATTGTTATTATTTGTATCCTCACCTGATGAATTGAAGTAAGGAAGCATAACAAAAATAAATAGAATAGTTATGCAGATATTTAGTTTATTTTTCATTCATCCTAACTTGGTGAACCAGATTATAAAAAAATAGTCCACTCATATAAAAGTAATAAGAAAAATTCTTTCTTTTGATGTCTTAGTGCGTTTTTTGTGGATTTCAAGGGTGTGACAAACCTTTTTATTTAAAGGAGCAACTTTCTTTTAACTAAAATCCCATTATTTTAAATGGATTTTTAACAAAATAAAGGAGAAACTTAAATGAAAACAAAGAAATTAGTTCTTCTAACCTCCGTTCTTTTTATGGTAATTATGATTTCTAGTACAGTTACAACTGAAGCTAGCAATGGTAGAGGTAGAGGAAAAGGTAAAGGCAAATATACCAAAGTTGTCTTTGAATTTGATGGCATGGAATATCAAAATGCTCTCCCTGATCCTGCTAGAAGGGAATGGGTTGACGAAGACGGTATTCTACATATTCGTGGTGGTGCATATTATTTCTACGTAGCTCATGAATACTTTGGCCTTAATAGCTTAGTAGCAACAACTAGAGTACTGAACATTGATCTCAATACTGGACTTGGAAAAGGAGTAGGTGGAAACTACTTCACAGGAGTAAGCTTTATCCCAGGTTTTGAAGATTTAGATTTCGAAATGGGTGGATTCTCTCGATTATACTTTGAAGACGGATTTATAAGCGGATGGGCTAGATCTAGAGGAACAATAGGCGATTACAAAATACGAATGGTTTCTGAATTTGGACCAGTTTTTGAAGATGGAGTGTTTGTAGGAACATTTCTCAGAGGAACATTAACAATATATGTCAGATAAAGAATTACCCTCTCTTTTTTTTATTTTGTATTTTTTGCAATCCTTCTCTTCTTCAGCTTCTTAATCAAGAAATAAATCCCTACTCCAGTACCAATCGTGACAAATATAATAGCAACAAGAGGTAAAGCCCTGTAGATGAATATATTGTTTCTTTTCCATTGTTTATAACTTTCAAATCCCGTTTCTACTGTTTCATCTGTGAAATAATCAGTCATAGGAACAGCTTTTGAACCATCAAAATCCAATTCTTCAGTTATATTAATCACAGCTGTTTCATAAAACTGCCCCATATAATTCAGATATAGCATTTTGTTGACCGGATCGAAAGCATTTGAGTAATGAGTGAAAGAACCTCCTCTTTTAGGAAAATGAACAGCATCTAAAACTTCATTAAATTTCCCAGGTGTGAGATCTTCTTCACTTTCTATTTCACTTAACAAATCGTAAGAAGCTTTATATCGCCAACATGGATATGTACCACTTTTATTGTTCGCTCTATTGAAATTCGTTTGTGTAAGAAATCCATCTTCTCCAGCAACTTTACGAGTAAAGACAAGTTCTCCATCTGTTCCTGGACTAATGATTACAACTTCCCCTAATGCATCTACAAAGAGCCATTGGAACCACCAATATCCTGACCAATCAGCACTTTTAAAGAAATCAATAACCTCACTTACATTTGCATTTAGTCTTAAAACATCTTTCATTATCCAACTTCCTGCAACAGTGTAGGTTGGATTAGGAGGAGTATTCACAGGAGTATCAGGAATACCAGTTAAATCATAAGACAATCCTTGGTCATTCATACCTCCTTGAATGCTGACTGAAAATTCTTCCCAGTACCAGCCAACAAAAGCAGCACCATATCCTTCTGCACCAGCTCCGTAGTAGAACATTTGAGTGCTTTCAGGATATTGACCAAGTGGGTGTGATAGCCCTCCGTCTTCACTATTACCGAAAAAAACTGTATCACCAAAAGAAGCACCGAAGTTGGTGCAAGAAAGATTCTTATCAGGTAGATTATTTGATACAGATTTAACTTGAAAACTATTATAGATTAAACAGGATAATAAAGTAAACATAATTACTGACGATTTGAATATAATTGAACTATTTTTTTTCATTTTACCACGAACTAACTTATTATTGAAATTCTTGTTAGTTTATCGTCAGATACTTATAAAACTATACAAATAAAAAAAATATTCGAAAAGTGAAAAGAAAAAACAAATCTCATTTTACTTTTCTTTATAACTTTTGCTAATCGCTTGCATGCAGAGCGACTTGGCTTTTCCTTTTGTTTTGATTAAAACTTGTGGAGTGATTGGATTTGGACTTATTGGATTTGGACTGATTGGATTTGAAGTGTTTGGGATTTTGAGGTTTTGTTTTGAAGTACAGTCTCTCGATTGGTTTTTTAATTAATTTTTCAATCGCACGAAGTGTTTTCATCTGGTCATCAAGAACTAATGAAATTGCTTTTCCTGCACCTTCCATTCGTGAGGTTCTTCCTATTCGATGAACATATATCTCTGGTCCTTCCCTGGGTAAATCGAAATTGAAAATATGTGTTACATGGGGGATATCCAAACCTCTTGCTGCAACATTTGTAGCAATTAAGCAATCGAATTTCTCGTTTCTGAAATCTTTCAAAACAAGTTCTCTTTGTCTTTGTGTCTTATCTCCATGTAAAGTGTCGAACCTTAGATTAAGACGTCTTTCTTGTGATAATCTTTTCCTCAGTTTATCTCCCCAACGCTTTGTATTAACAAAAATGATCGAGGATTTAGGTTGTTCATTTTTTAGTATATTAACAAATGAGGAATATTTTTGCTTACTTTCCTGAACTCTGTAATAATATTGTTTACAGTTTTTAACAGTTAGATCATCCTTGCTAACATTTATTTCAACCACTCTTTCACCTTTGGTAAATTGGCGTACAATCTTAGATATCTGCTTGAGTATTGTTGCTGAAAATAATAATAAGCGAGGAGAGGCTCTTTTCATCGCATCAAAGAGAATAAACTGTATATCAGGAAGGAATCCCATATCAAGCATTCTATCTGCTTCGTCCAGTACAACGAATCTTACTTTATCAAATGAAATTACTCTTCTTCTGTAAAGATCCATAAGTCTCCCTGGAGTAGCTATGACTATCTGAGCTCCATCTCTAATTACTCTTCTCTGTCGGTCGATAGAGACTCCACCATAGACCTCTACTGTTTTTAATTTTCTGTATTTTGTCAACTGATACAGAACACTATGTACTTGTTTACATAATTCTCGAGTTGGAACTAGTACAACTACCTGAACTGATTTTAGTTTAGGACTAATTTGGTTGACAATAGGAATTGCAAAAGCAAGTGTTTTACCTGTCCCAGTCTTTGCTTGAGCGAGTACATGAGTTTTACCACCATCAAGGAGCTGAGGAATAGCTCTCTCCTGTATTTCTGTTGGTGTCTGTATACCCATCTCGTCTAAAGCACGTTTGATCTGATTATTTATATCGTAATCTTGAAATTTCATTGATACCACTTTTTTAACCTACTTAAAATCAAGTATCAATTACTTGAGGCGTGATTCTAAGCAATTATTTAGGGCGTTGAAAAAAACTTTAGCAAAATAATTACTTATTTCTAATCTTCCTCAACTACAAAGGATAATTAAGGAGTGGGTTTTAAAAGACTTCGATTGAACAGATTTTTAGTAGTTTATTTTCAAAGAGAAGGATTCAAATAAAAAAGAAAAAAAGATTCCTGGTCGAAAATTCCTCAAGGAACCAATTAATATGTTACTAATTGTATAATTTGAATTAATGCAGCTAAACTGATTGAACTCAGAACTCCAGACCATTTTATCACTTCTGTTTCTGAATGAGAGACTTTATCCAGAATTGGATATAATGGTTTATGGATTGACATTAAAAGTAAAACCAAACCAGTACAAGAACCAAGTGCAATTAATTTTGTTTTTAGTAACCAGTTATTTATGATGTAGCTATAAATAGCACTTATCGCATACCATATAGGTAAAGCAAAAACAATCAGCAATCGTTTTGTAAAAGAATATGTATGGACATCGAATACTGTAGGGATTAGAACCAAAAAGAGAAAACAACCAATTAAGATAAAGATTATGGCTAAAATCCAAATAATTATCTCTGGTGTATTACTCTAATTGATAAATTCGCTCCAATCACCCATTTCATCAACAAGATCCATTATCATCCCTACTCCTTCAGGTATGTAAGATGCTGGTCCCATCATCAGAAATGGTAAAAAGTACTGTTTACGAAATTTCCAAAAAGATAACATAACAATAGTAGATATAATTATGTTAAACATTGGACCTGCAAGAGCACCGAATGCCATTTTTCCATTTGTTATATCATATGGTGTGAAAAGATAAGAACAGAAATTAAGTTCAAAAGGATGTAAATGTATACTGATACCTCTGATTCCTACAGTCAAATAAGCTAATGCATGACCAATCTCATGAATAGTAACTCCTAAAAGAAATGCAAAAACCCATGAACCAAAAAGAAGGAGCATGGGTTTAACTATTGAGCTAATACCATTAAGCGAGGATTGGATTTCGTAGTCTTCATTTATCATCTTTTCCCCTTGTTTCGGTTCAATGCTAATTTTACGATTCTATATATGTTCAAAACTAGAACAATCAATATTGTAATGAAAATACTGACAGAGAAAAGAATAAGCATTAAATCAGCTTCAAGTCCTGGAAATGCATTTCTTATTGTATTTTCTAGTATATTGGTATTATCGTATAAATTTATGAACAGAGGTATATTCAACATAATCAGTATCGAATGTATACCTGATAGTATCTGTTGAGCCCTAATATGATAGCCAATTAATGCTTGGATTAGTCGAATAACACTTGTAACGATTAATAATCCACCTACAAATAATGTCCATCTGCTCAAATCTAAATTGATTGTCTCTGCTACTAAGTACAAGTAGGAAGGTACTGATACAAGTAGTATTCCAGTAATTACTCCTAGAATACCTGGAACAAGATAATCTCCTCGTTTGTATATACTCTGTTTGGATTGTTCATAAGAACCAATTCTATCAACGATATGTCGTCCAATATCAACTGGTTCTGCTGTCTTTGCTTCAGATTCTAGTTTTGCAGGGGTACTTGGACTGCTGATACTAGAAGTTAAAGTAGCTCTTTTCTGCATTCTCCTTCTAGTAGTCTGATCACTATAAGCAGATTCGAATTCAATACCTTTAGGAATAAATCCTTGATTGGATAAAACAACAAGAACTGCTGTTGTTAGAGTGAAACTAGCTAACAGACCGAAGAATAATATCATAAAGAAATTCCCAACCAGTTTTCCTGGTGAAATTGCTCCGATTGAAACGAATGTTGTGATGAGACTTATCAAAACTACAACAATTGCTGTCCCCAAAAGAATTTTCCAATACCTAGGAAAAAGCTCTTCAGTTATGTAAAATTTGGGATTTCCTCGATGCTTATATTCCCTAGTAATCTCATTTGGAGGACCCATCTGGGAAATCACGAAATGTATCTGTTGATCTGTTGGTTCTTCACCTTTCGCTAGTTCATATGATCTGTCCCAAATGTGATCCTCAATTTCTCTGAGAATCTCATTAACTTCTTTCTTATCCTCTTTTAACCAAAAAGGAAGACTTTTTCTAATTTGAAGCAAAAAATCTCTGATAATTGCTTCTCGTATATCTCTTTGTTTGTTTAAATTATTCATTTTCTACCACCTTCAAGATAATCTCCAACATAAAAACCGCAAACCTCACAATAATTAGTTTGTACATCAGTTTTGATTCTATTTGTACAATTTGGACAAAAGATAAATTCTCTCTTAGGAAGCTTGATTTGAAACTTCAATAAAGGAGCTATTGCTTCTAATAATTTAGAGAAAAATCCTGTCATATGATTGAATAATTTCTCCCCTTCATCAGTCACGAAATAATAATTCCTTGATCGTCCCCCCTCTCCTTTTCTAAGGGATCTAAGTAATCCATCCTTCTCCATTTTTCGTAAAATAGGGTAAACAGTGCCTTCTTCTAGAACTAACATGTTATCAGTTCTCTCTTCTAACAATTTCATCAATTGATACCCATAAACACCATCTGATTCTCCCTGAACAATCTCCAAAATAACAATTGTAGAGATTCCTCGTAAGAGCTCTGATTCAAAATTCTCTAGGTAATTACGGAAATTATGATCAGTGATTAACGCTGTTGGATTAAATGTTTTTACATTTTTTAACATCACATTCACCATGTGTGTGCTATTGGTAGGTTAATAACCTATCAATACTATTGATAGAATAGTATTGTATGTTTATAAACGTTTCTCTCTGTGATAAGTGTCATTGTAAAAAATGGATAGAGAGTATTTTAGAACAAAAGAAATAGAATTATTTAGAATTAACCTGAAATTGTGAAAAAATGCAATTTTTCAAGCTTAGCTAATGAATTACGGG
>JAGLTB010000025.1 GCA_023270155.1 Candidatus Heimdallarchaeota archaeon
GTTACAGTTTTAGATTATCGTCCAGAATTTCGAGCTCAACATATTGAACGTCCATCAGTACATGTCATGAAGAATGTGAAGGAAATTTTAAACAGGACAGGATTAACTAACGTAATTTGTCAATCAATATATGGACACATTAAATAGTAAACTTTTTGAAAACAAATTTCTGTTTTAAAATAGTATTGTAAAAAGGTGTACCAATGGTTTTTAGGAATAAGATGGAAGAAATAATCGAAGGAAAACATCGATTACCTGAAGATGAAAGGCTAAAAATGGAATATAAACCTGAAAAGATTCCCCCCCTACCAGAAGGAGAAGAAGCTCTTAAACCTTCAACAAAAGCAGGATGGGAGACTGAAGCCATCATTAGAGCAATGATATCAAATCTACACAATGGTAGAGATTGGGAAAAATTGTATATTTATGGAGGATCAGGGAAAGTTGCTAGAGATTGGAAATCCTTCTACGAGACAATTGATTTACTAAAGTCTCTTGATTCTAATGAAACATTATTCTTACAATCCGGAGTTCCTTTTGGAAAAATGCAGACAACTCGATGGGCTCCTAGATGTGTAATAACAAATAGTGTTATTGTACCTCATTGGACACCAAACTTTGAAGAGTTTGTTGCAGCAGGACTTACAGTTTATGGGCAAATGACTGCGGGTTCATTTATCTTTATAGGTCTTCAAGGTATCATTCAGGGTACTTATGAAACCATAGCAGCTGCAATTAAAGCTGCAGAGAAAAAAACTTCATATCAGAAACTATCAAAATTTGAAAAGAAACTAATTGTTACTGCTGGTCTTGGTTTAATGAGTGGAGCTCAACCTTTAGCTGCTAAAATGTGTGGAAAGATATGCATAATAGCTGAAGTTAATCCTAATCTAATCGATAGAATGTATAACACAGGAAGGGATCAAGGAGCACCTTATTTGGATTACAAAACAGACTCTATAGAAGAAGCAGTGAAAATTGCTAGAGAAGCTTCAGATAAAGATGAAGCAGTTTCTGTTGGGATTCTCTGCAATGCTGTTGAACTTTTGCAATATCTTATTGATAACAATATTACTCCTCTTGTTCTTACAGACCAAACCTCTGCACACGATTTATTGAATGGTTATTATCCTGTAGGAATTTCCTATGATGAAGCTGATATCTTAAGAGTTGAAAGTCCAGAAGATTATCTTGAAAGATCAAGAAAAACAGTTGTAAAGCATGTAAATCAAATGGTGGAATTGAACAAAAGAGGAGCAGAAACTTTCGATTATGGAAACAATATAAGACAACAAGCATATGAACTTGGTGTGAAGGATGCTTTTGATTATTCAGGTTTTGTGTTGGAATATGTCAGACCTCTCTTCTGTGAAGGAAAAGGACCTTTCAGGTGGATGGCTTTAAGCAATAATCCAGAAGATATTAAGACTACAGACAAGTATGCTAAACAGTTGTTTTTTGACGATCCACAACTAGTTAATTGGCTTGAGCTAGCGGATAAATACATCCCCTTTGAGAAAGGATTACCCGCAAGAGTTTTCTGGGCTGGTTTCATTGGAAGAGCTGCCTTTGGAATGCTGATGAACAAGCTGGTTGCAGAAGGAAAACTAAAAGCACCCGTAGTGATTGGAAGAGATCATCTTGATGGTGGCAGTGTAGCATCTCCAAATCGTGAAACAGAAGGAATGAAAGATGGGAGTGATTCAATAGGAGATTATGCTGTTCTTAATCTGATGGGAAATGCATTATCTGGTGCAACTTGGGTTTCATATCATGGTGGGGGGGGTGTTGGAGTAGGTTATTCTCTCCATTCAGGGCAAGTAATACTAGCAGATGGAACTCGTATTTCACAGGAAAGACTATTCAGAGTCTTAACTTGGGATCCATTAAGCGCTGTTTTACGTCATGCTGCAGCAGGATATGAAAAAGCAATTTCAATAGGAGAAAAGCATAATCTAGTAATCCCTGGAAGGAACAACAATAAAACCTATGATTACAAGAAATTATACAGTCATATCATAGATTTAGTTAAAGAAAGAACAGGTGTAGAATTATTTCCCTATAAAGAGAAGTTGGAAATGAATTTGTTATAAACTAAAAGAGTGATAGAATATGAGTGAAGAAATTTCATCTATTCTGAAAAGAATAAAGGACTTGAACAGAGAAATTCTAACATATGAAGAATCAAGAAGAATAATGGAATTAGCAGGAATTCCTTTAAATAAAATGAGACTAGCTACTAATCTGAAAGAAGGAATTGAAAAAGCAAATAAACTAGGATACCCAGTAGTTCTGAAAATTGTTTCTGCGGATGTTATTCATAAATCTGATTCTGGTGGAGTAAAAATTGGGATTAATTCGGAAGATGTTTTGAGAGAATCTTTTGAAGATATGATGCAAAGTGTAAAGGATTATTATCCAGATGCCAAAATTGAAGGTGTAAGTATCGAAGAAATGGTGAAAGGTGTTGAACTACTTATTGGGATAAATACTGACCTACAATTTGGAAAAATGATTGCTTTTGGTATAGGGGGAGTGTTTGTAGAGGTATACAAAGATGTTTCATTTCGCTTGATTCCTGTTACCAAACAGGATATAGAAGAAATGATAGATGAGATTGAAGGAAAGAAAATTCTGGATGGTTATAGAGGGATGCCTGTTGTAAACAAAGAAGAACTCGTCTTGTTAATCCTAAAGATTTCAAAAATAATCGAGGAGAACCCATCTATTAAAGAAATGGATCTTAATCCTGTTGTCGGTACAGAAGATGGGTTGAAGGTAATAGATGCAAGAATAGTTCTTGAATAAAAACTTTCCAATTTATACTTATTCCAAAAATTTTTATTTTGTTGAAAAGAAGTGGATGCGTGATATTATGTCAAAAGTAAAAGCAAGTCATATTTTAGTTAAAAAGCATTCAGAAGCAAAAAGAATTCTTGATGAATTAAATAGTGGTGCAGATTTTGCTGAACTAGCAAAGAAGTATTCTTTATGCCCTTCTGGTAAAAAGGGTGGAAGTCTAGGTTTCTTTACTCACGGGCAGATGGTTAAAGAGTTTGAACGAGCAGCTTTTTCTCTTAGGAAAGGAGAACTTTCTGATGTTGTAAAAACTCAATTTGGTTACCATGTCATCAAAAGAACTGGTTAGCACCAAAATTACTTTTTTATTCTTTTTTAGTAGCTAGAAGGAAATGTTTAAAATAGAATCTGTTTTAAGTAATAATGGGTGTGCAAGAATCACGCACACGGTCACACGGTGATGATTATGTCGTTAGATGTGGATGAAAATATCAAAAGACAAGTTAAAGAGATTTTCCAACATATGGAAAACAAAGTTTATGTAAAATTATTTGCTGAAAAAGATCGATGTTTGACATGTGCTCAAACAAAAGAGATCATTGAATTACTAGCTGAACTAGCACCAGAAAACATGATTGATATCACTATTTATGATCAAGAAGAAAATCCTCCTGAAATACAAAAATACAATGTTGAGAGATTTCCAACTATTTTACTGCATGGAGATCAAGAACACGCCGTTGTTTTTACAGGAATACCAAGCGGTTATGAATTTGGCTCTTTGGTTGAGGATATTCTAGATATTTCTGCAAGGAAAGTCACCTTGAAGAAAGAAAATCTTGAAAAAATAGAGAAAATTGACAAACCAATCAAGATTCAAGTCTTTGTTACTCCAACTTGCCCATATTGTCCTGCAGCTGTAAGAATAGCTCATAAGCTTGCTATGGCAAATCCCAATATAGTTGGGGAAATGGTTGAAGCAACTGAATTTCCTCAATTAGCTCAGAAATATTATGTTATGGGAGTTCCAAAAACTGTAATTAATGAAGGAGCGGTCCAGTTTGAAGGAGCGTATCCTGAGGATCAATTTATAGAAAAAGTAATGGAAGCTTACGAAAAAGCGTAATTCTTTCTTCCTTTTTTACTCTGTTTTTTCTTCTTCTGTTGTATCTAGTTCATCAGGTTTAGTAGATTCTTCTATTGTTTCCTCTTGCACGGTTTCTTCAGTAGTTTCTTCTACACTTGGTTCCTCTTCAGTAGTTTCTTCTACACTTGGTTCCTCTTCAGTAGTTTCCTCTACGATTCTCCCTTTTTCATAGTACTCTTCCTCTTCTTCTTTTTCGAATTTACCTTTATCAGTTTTTAATTTCTTGATTTTCTGTTTAACAAGGTCGAGTACAGTATTCTTTTGGATATCTACTTCTCTGATTTTTTTAACAACATCAGCTTCTTCAATAACTTCCTTAGTATCTTTATCTTCCTCAAGTTCAAGCGATACAATATAATCCTTCATCATGGTAAATCTCATATTCATAGTTTTGTAGGATTCAAACGAATCTACAGAGTCAATTTGCTTGTCAACTGCCTGTAGTTCAAGGAGATATTGCTGTAATTGCAAAGCTTGATGTTCTAACTGATCTATGACTCTGAACATTTTACTCCTATAATCTTTATCAAACTCCTGAGCTTGTTTCTCTTTCTCCTCCAATTTTTCTTCTTTTGATTTTCTTCCCCATATAGCAATGTGAATTTTACCGTAGGCTAGAAGCAAGAATGGGAGAGCACATAACTCAATAATTACAGGAATAAGGAATATTACTGGAATTGTAACAAAGAACGGTACTGCAGGGAGGGAATTCAATAGAGGGTTTAACGTCCTTTCAAAGCTTTCCACTGTTTCCTTAAGAATTAGTATGACTGCACTATACAACACAACAGCTAATATGGATAGTAAAAATGATTTCAACAAAGATCCAAGCATATCAAAGGTTGTTTGTAGAGAAACCTCGTCTCTATAATGATAAACACACTCTGTTACTGAAATAAGAGCAGTAAGAAATGACAAAGGAACAGCAAGTATAGTTAATGTTAACGTTGCTTGATTATACGAAAAAAATACTATTATCAGCAGACTAGAAATCGCACCAACAACAAATGCAAAAACACTTTGGTTGAGATTTCTAGCCATCCTTACATATGGCATAGTTATCACAATGTTCAGATTTTAAAAAAAGGTTTTCCATGAAGGAAAAAGATATTTATGTTCTAAGAAGCTATTATGAGATGTTTTTGAGCTTGGATAATCCTTTTTAATACAAAAAACCAATTTCCATCGATATTATGAAAATGAAATCAACAGCAATCTTTCTAGTTCTTACAATTTTCTTGATGAGTTCTTTATATTTACAAACTGGAATTATGGAAGTTAATGCAGAGTTAAGTAATGATGATGATTTCCAATTCCAAGTAGATCAATACAATGCTACATCTTCAAGCGATTACTTTAATGAATCAAAACATCCAAGATATCCACTGGTTACACAACCTTTTGGCATGATTCAATATCCACACAAAGCTTTTCCAACAATTATAGAATTCGCTGAAGAATTCAATATAGCAATTCAAGCTACTAAATCAGCTACAGATTGGTTATTTACATTAATAGATGGGACAACATCAGTAAACGTAGAGATAATAGATTCAGAATATATAGACGATCAAAGAATATTCACTGTTTCTCCATCCCAAAATACAGAGGGATTATATGATTTACAATTAAATTGTAGTGAAGGTGATGACTATCAGACACACGCTGTTAAAATCATTGAAGAGAAGAAATATCCTTATACCTTCGTTCAAATATCTGATATTCATTTTCCTACTTACTTCGGTACAGGAATAAATACAACAGAAATCAACTTAGAGGAAATTGAGAAAATACGTTTGTTAAATCCTGATTTTGTTATTTGTACAGGTGATTTAGTCCAAGGTCCTCAATTAATGTTTTTTAATCCGGAAACAGGTAAGGCAATGAGTATGAAATCACAAGTTAGATTAGGTTTATGGGCTCTGGACTTATTAGATATTCCAGTTTATTATATAGCCGGAAATCATGAATTCTCAGAATCCAGCCTTGTTCCTGACGATCTTACTGAAGCATGGCATAAATATCTAGGACCTCTTCGATATCAGAATTTTGATTATCTTGATTGGTCATTTGTAGGATTTGGTTCAGATTCTCCAGGATTATATGCTGACGAAAAAGATTCACTTAAAGGGATATTAAATGAAGTAGCAGGAAAAGCTAATGTTCTCTATTATCATTTCGATTTTGCAGGCGATGCTACTGAATTAATCAACAAATATCCAATTGAAGTTGGCATATATGGGCATCGCCATGAAGACACGGGAGAATTAAGAAGTCCAGTTTTGGAAAATTATTATAAGGAAGGTACTCTGTATCATTTACAAGGTCCTTTATACGGAAGATATTTCGAATTATTCACTATTAATAATGAGACTAGTTTAACTCTAAATAACACACTGTATAACTTCATTTTAGAACCTTATACTCCAGAAAAAACAAGTAGTAGTGTTTATCTAGTCTTGCTAAGTGCTATTTTTGTTGTAAGTTTTAATATCAGAAGAAAAAGGAGAAACAACATCTAGTCTCCTATCTTTTTTCCTCTATCAATAGAGGTCAAATTTATATTATACAATAATAATACTCATTTGTTGTTTATAATGAGCAACAGAATTAGATCAAAGGGATAAAGATATGCTTGAGATTAATAGATACAAAACTTCCTTGAATGATATATTTTCTGAAAAAAAGAAATTTGAGTTTCAATTATTAGTAGAAAAGGAATTAGCTTATGCCAATTTCAAGGTAGGAAAAATACCAAAGGAAGCAAATGAAGTAATTCAAGCTCGTTGTAATTCAGAATATGTAAAACTTGAGAGAGTTAAAGAAATAGAAATAGAAATACATCATGATCTGATGAGTGTAGTTCTAGCAATCTCTGAGCAATGTGGTGAATATGGTGGGTATATTCATTTAGGGGCTACTTCTTATGATATTCAAGATACAGTAAGAGGATTACAACTAACTCAAGCAAAGAAAACTATACTTGAAACTTTGAAAAAAACAATTGAAATTGTAACAGAGTTAGCACTTGAACATAAGAATCTTGTATGTATAGGAAGAACACATGGTTCTCATGCTATCCCTACAACTTATGGTATGAAATTTGGGAACTTCCTTAATGAACTAATTTTAGCAAAAGAAGTACTTGAAAATGCTAAAGTGAATTATGGAAAAATGTCCGGTGCAGTAGGAACTTACGCTTCTTTTGGTACAATGGAAATTGAGAAAATTGTTCTTGAAAAATTAAATCTTAAGAAACAACCCATAACTACACAAATAATTTCCCGTGTATTATACTCGAAATATATTTACGCTTTAAGTTTAATTGCAACTGTTCTGGATCATTTTGCTAGAGAAATAAGAAACTTACAAAGAACAGAGATTGATGAAATTAGAGAGTCTTTTACAGAAGCTCAAGTAGGATCTTCAACCATGCCTCAAAAAAAAGATCCTGAAAAAAGTGAGAGAATTTGTGGTCTAGCTAGAATTATCAGAGGTTATATCCAAACATCTTTGGATAATATTTGTTCTGAACATGAGAGAGATTTGACTAATTCTAGTTCTGAGAGGATAATTGTTTCAGAATCATCAATTTTAACACATTTCATTCTATTAGAGATGAACAAAATACTTCAGTCTCTCTTTCTTAATTTCCCCAAAATAGAAGAGAATCTACAACTCAGAAAAGGGGCACAATGTGCAGAGCATCTTATGATAAGGCTAGCAGGCAAAATAGGAAGACAAAAAGCACACGAACTTCTGAAGAAATTGTCAAACGAAGAAGATTTTATGCAAGCAGTCAAGAACAATTCTGTTATCTCTGAATACTTCAGTATAGAGGAAATTGAAGAAATTTTAGATCCTAAGAATTATATCGGATTATCCATAAAGATAGTTGAACATATAACTAATCTTGATGATTAAAAGATAAATTGATTCTTTTTTCTATAGAATTTCCAAAATCTCACTTTCAGTGCTGAGAAGATTTTCCAAAATTATTGCTCTACCTGCTTTCTCTAACAATTCCATCAAAGCAATCTGAGGAGATTCAAATTTTCTTGGGGTTGCAAAAACACTCTGAATTTTTACACCTTCCAACCCAAGCCATTCAGCCATATTATATTGAAGGATGAGTAGAAAGTTACCAAACTCTTCAATACCTGTTTTTGCGAAATATTCAGAAGCTTGGATAATAATTTCATTATGGTCCTCTCCTTCCTTTGTAATGATTTGCCACAATAAGTTTACTAAATATGATAGCCCTTTCAAATAGAAGAAATTTGATTCATTTACAATTCCACTGATCAATCCTAAGTAATTATTTACTTCCTCAGATACAAAAGGCTGATTCAAATTTTCTTTGTAAATCTCTACTATAATTCTTATAAGGTTAAATAATACACCTACAGAAATTAGTTTATCAATTTCTAGGGCTTCTTGCAAAGTACTGATCAATGATCCATATGCATCATTATACTCTCCTTTATGAATCTGCTTGATTCCATTGAGGTAACTGATCCAGACTCTAGCAGTTTCAATCCCCTCACGCTCTCTTTCTCCAAGTTTTTCTAAAACTTCATCAAATAATTCTTCTTTGTCACTAAAAATATAGAGAAGACCCCTTTCAGCTAGAATATCAACTAAAATGTTATCCAAACCATTTTCAAAAAGAAATCGTTCTGCATATTTGTAATCATCTATGATTTCATCGTAATTTTCCATATATAAATTAATTCGAGCTTTATTAAGGTTGATAATAACATTTTCTACTAAATTATTAGCTTCAATTGTAATGTTTTGAACCTTCTTATATCGAATCACACTCTCTTGAAAATCCCCTTTCAGAGCAAGTATATCAGCTATCTTTCTTAAACACCTTACTCTTTTGTTTCTATCAAAAACATCCGAATAATGACTGTATGAAGATCGAAGTTTGACAAGTGCTTCATCATATCTTCCTTCTTGTATATCAAAAGATGCTTGTAGTTCTTTAATTTCAGCAATTTTCATGCTATCAGAAATTGCTAGATAGAAATCTTTCGCTTCATCAAGGTGATTTTCTGCTTTACTATTATCTCCTAATCTAGTATATGCTTCTGCAATTAAAACATCACAATTTGCCTGACTTTCTGCATCTCCAACTTCAAAATATAAAATTTGGCAAGCTTTTAAGATCAAAATTTGTCTCTTTATATCATTATTTCTACTGATAGCAATTTGAGCTCTCAACCTCAATGAATCGGTTTTTCCTCTTTGATATTGAATCTCTTCAGATAAAGTCTCAATTTGATCTACCTTTTTTAATGCGTTTTCTATGTTGCCCTGTCTATAATCACCAATAGCTATTTGCACTAGAGCCCTAGTAAATTGTCTTTTATTAGCAATATTCACTACATGATTGTATGCTTTATCGTAAACTTGCTGCGCTTCTTCTTTCTCATTGGTAATAATATGACTATCAGCTAAAGCTAAAAGAGATAAGAAGCTTCTATTGTAGTCGTGGTATTGGTTAGCAAAAGCATAAGAAGTGTTCAGACTCTCTCTTGCAAGCTTATGGTGCCCTAATTTCTTCAAAATTTGTCCTCGAATGAAATTTCCTTTTATAAGATAATATTGAGATATACCCTGTAATCTATCAATTGTTTGTGCAGAGAGTATGTTTCCCTTTTTCAATTCTCCTTTCAGATAATATACATAAGCCAAACCTATGTCAGAAGCTCCAGTAAGAGGAACATTGGATAAATTCTCAGCTAGTTCCTTTGTTCTTGTGAATATTTTTTCTGAGGAAATGAAATCAGAAGAATCTAATTTTTGTTCTCCAATTGTTAATAAAGCCATGAGTTGCCAGAACTGATCTTTTGCTTCTTTTCTATTTTCAATAAATTCCTCAATCTTCTTGAGTCCTTCTACATTATTTGCAGATTGTTGCTCAACCAGTCCTTCTGCAAAGTCCTTAATTTGATGCAATTGTCCTGGAATTAGTTTGCTTTGCCTTTCATCAAAAATAGCGATAATCATACCTTTGTAATTGTCGATATTTTCTGTGTTTCCAATTGATAATTTTAGATAAATAATCCAGAATAACGCTTCTACTAAAGGTACTAAATCAGAACTTTCATTCTCAATAATATAATCTAAATGGCTAAAAGCTTGATCAACCTCGCCTATTTCAAATAGAGCTACGCTTCCCCAAACTCGTGTTCCAGGAATTGATTCAGAAATACACTTTATTGCAAGGTCGTATTGACCAACAATCACACCAATTTTGCTTGCTAAATATTTCAGCTCTTCATCATTTTCATAAACAGGATCATCAACCAAATTCCAAAGTATTCTACCAATCTGCTTTGATGCTTCTGTTGAGAAGCTACCTTCAAGGGTTTGAATCAAGAATTCTCTTAATTCAGGACTTATTCTATTCTGATGAGCTATAATTTCTGGTGGGATGGTTTCTGCCATTAAGAATCATCTGATTTATAACAATCTGAAAACATAACTGTGGTATAATAAAAAAACTTTATGTAATTCTAAGATGTTCTCATAGCTTCAAGATTAACGTTAATAACCTGATTAACTCCAGGAACACGTTCTTTTAGAAGTTTTTCAACATAGCCTGTCAAAGTTAGCTGACTATAAGGACACCCTCTACAAGCTCCTTGCAACTCTACTCTAACGATTCCAGTTTCTTCATCAACTTCAACTAAATCAATGTCTCCACCGTCTTGTTGAAGAGCTACACGAATTTCGTTTAATGTGGTTTGAACTTTTTCTTTCATTATAATCACAATAATCTATGGTTGGTATTGCTTAACGTACAGCATTTATAAAATGTGCTTTCTATACAAAAATATACAAAACTAGTACCCTCTTTAAAAAGAGTCAAGATAGTTTTCTTTTTTCTCTATTTTCTTGTATATTTCACTTGTAAATGGAACTAGTGCAATAATTACATCTCTTTTGAAAACCTCTTTCCTTTGAATCCTATCTCCGGTGAATAAAGCAGTTGCTCCTCCCATCCTTTTTGTACCTTTTTCCCCCGAAAGCTTATCAATAACATCTCCAAGTTCTTTTTCTTTGTTCTCTTCTATTTCTTGATAGATCTGTGTTGGTAAAGGCATTCTTCCTCCTCCTGCAATGGATTTTTTGCCTTCCTTATTGCTGACACAAACGAACCAAGTAAGAAAAGCTCCATATTCGTCTTTTCCTAATCCTCCCTCAAGACTTACATAATAATCCGCTTCTTCTTGATTTCGAGCAATATCAATACGATTTACAGCTGATTCAAGAGTTTCATTTGAAGTCAAAGGTTGTTTGTAAACATCAGAATATTGATTTAAATCTAGTGAAATAAATTCTAAACGCTTGAAATAGGTGTAAAATGCTTCTTCAACCGCTTTAACTTTGACAGGATTCTTTGAGCAGACAAGAATTTTCATAATATCTACAATAATGCAAAAGATTATCTTTTTTAAGGATAACCTCATTTCTATCTTTAGAAAGGTGTACACTTATGGTAGAATGTCATTACTGTAGAAACCCAGTGAAATCACATTGGAATTTTTGCCGAAAATGCGGAGCGCGCTTATTCCATAAAGAAGAAGCAGAAGAATTAGTTGTGAAAGATGAAGTTATTGAGGTAGCAAAAGAGGATTCATCTTCTCCTACAGGTATGATTTATGAACCTCTTGAAGTTGAAGAAGTTGTAGTAGACGAAGAAGAGGAAAAGAAAGAACTCACTGATGAAGAATTAGTTGAAAGAATTGCAGACGTAATAGTCAAAAGAGAGGATTTCAACACTCTACTTAAGAAGAAAGCAGATTTAGATGATGAAATTAACAAAATGTTAGATAGAGTGAAAAATAAATTAATACCTAGAAATGAAGCACTGCCGAAGATTAAAGAACTCAAGGTAGAAGTTGATGCAGTTACTGCAAGAGAAGCAGATTTTGAGAATTTTTCAGCTATATTGCCAATTGAAGAAATAATTGAAGATAGGACTAACGAACGCAAAAAACTCAAAAAACTAAGTGGTTTGAAGGGAGATAAAGCAGTTAGTAGGGCTACTTTTGATGAGATGGAAACAAAATATAAGAAAAATATCGAAAATCTGACTATTAAATTAAATGTTGAATTAGCTAAAATGAGAAAAACCTTCGATGCTCTAGAACGAAAAATGAAATCTCTACAAAGAGATCTTGAAGTGCTCTATGTAAACTCACAAACTGGTGAAATTAGCGAGAAAGCTTACGAGAAACATAAACAAGAGAAATCAGTAGAAATTGAGAAGATGAAGAAAGTTAGTAAAACTGTAGCGGATATTTTAGCTGAAGCAAGGTAGAAGAACAAAGGTGTGAAAAATGATTTCAGATCCAATCCAGAATGTTCATGAAAATATAACTATTGTAGAGGGACCATCAGGTGATGGAGGAGAAAGAAACCGTGGTTACCTTTTGGGCAAGGACAAATTTGCAATAATAAATACTGGAAGACGTGGTTCTCTTGAGAATACTTTCCAGGAAGCAGTATTCAATAAAGGAAAAGATGTCAAAGATGTGAATTATATCTTCCTTACTCATCCCTATCCTGATATAATGGGTGGTGTTTACAAACTAAAGAAGATCTTTCCAAAAGCTCAAGTTGCTATAAATGCAAAATGCAAAGGAGTTATGGACAATCCAAAAAATGAAGTTAAGAACAAACACTTTCATTTTACAAGAAAGGAAAGACTGTATTTTGCGGTTAAGAAAGATCCTTTTGATGATCTAGATGATTTGAAACCAGATATTTACTTCAAGGATGGAGATAAATTCGATTTAGGAGATACTCGTCTAATGGTTATAAATTTCGATGGAAATAGCTATGGACACAGCATGTTCTTCTCTACTTCGGAAAGAGCTATGTTTACAGGCGATGCATTAAACCTCTATCCTGCTTTACCACACAGCTATTTAATTGATCGTTCAGGTTCTTACCAAGAATGGTTTAAGAATATCGAATTTCTTGAAAAAGCCAAAATCTCTATGATTTGCCCAGATCATGATCAATATCAACAAGAGAGACATGTGATACCATATATCAACGATGTCAAAGAATCATTTACCAACTTTGAAGGGCAATTGGAAATGGCTATGATGGAACAGAAATATCTACCAATGCATGATCTAATAGAAAGGGTTCATAGTTCTCAAGGAATTGTTTGGTATCATCCCTTTACTGTTTTAGCACCACAAGCCAATATGATAGCTCATTTAAACAAGTTAATCAACGAAAATAAAGTTCAGAAGAATGAAAAAACAGATCCAGTAACCTATACATATATTGGACCAAAAGATGATCTTCTGTGAGAAATTACGGTTAGAGAGAAGAAATGATTTCTTCTACCAATTGTAATGGCTCTTTTACATTTTTTATAGATAATTGAGCAAACCCTTTATTCCCTCCACCTTTTGTCCCAATTTCTTCTATTAATGTTTTAGCTATTTTATTTGCTGGTAATTTTTCATTTGTAGAAATCAAATAGAGAATATCATTCCTTCCATGGACCGCAACAAAATTATTAGATTCCAACTCTTTAGCAGCTGATTGAATAGGTAATCTATCAATCTCAGGTAGAGTAAAAGATGTGATTGAATATTCATTGATTTTTTTGCTAAAAGCATGTATATTATGAAATATTAATCTTAACAAGTTAACACTATTATCCTGAAGTATTTGATTTTCCTTTATTTTGTTTTCCACGATTTCCAATAATTTTTCTCCTTTTTTAGCAGTTATATCTTCTAATTTGAGCATTAATCCTCGTTGTTCAGTAGCAAAGAGTAATCCTTTTTGATTCACTAGAAATTTCAATGTATGATCCTTTTTGGATTCCAAGAAGACTCCCCGTATTTCTGCTAAATTCTTTACATGAATCCCTCCGCAACAAACTAAATCAAATCCTTCCTCTCCCCCAAGTTCTATTAATCTAACAAATTCCTCTTCTGACTTCTTTCCTCTTGTTCTACCTAGGTAATCCTTGCGATATTCTTCTTGGTTTACAATGATGGATTTTACCTCAACACCTTGTTCAATGATTCTATTAGCTTCACTTACAACATTCAATATCTCATCGACTGCTAGATTCTTAGATAATTCGATATCAATTTTTAACTCTTCAAAATTAGCTTTTTCAGTATCACAATCATTTATTTTATGAAATAGATGTGAGAGGAGATGTTGGGCAGTGTGAGGTTTCATATAAGAATAACGTTTACTCCAGTCTAATCTTAAAAGAACATCTTGATTTTCTTGAAAATCTATATTTTTCTTGATGTCTAATTTGTGCCAAATTCCTTCCTTATCCTTGTATGTTTCAATAATAGGAAACTCCTCTTCAAGATAGACTATTGATCCAGTGTCTGAAAGTTGCCCTCCTCCGCCTGGATAAAATAATGTTTGATTAAATTGTAATTCATTTTTTCTAACCACTGTTATTTTTGCGATAACTTCAGTCTGATATGGAGCATTCCAATATAATGGCATAATGAATTCTTCGTTCATTAACGGAAGAAAAATCGAGGAAATAAAAAGATTTGTGATTATTTATAGTAGAATAAAGGAAAAAGAAAAAGAAAAAAAAGGTGTTCTATCTTAGTTTGGCTCCACAGTTAGTACAGAAACTATCTGTTCCCGGGTTACTTACTCCACAATTTGCACAGACAATCGATCTGGATTGTTGAACTGGTGTCGGCTCTATAGGTGCTGTCACAACTTGTGTTGGTTGATATGGAGCTCCTGCACTTGCAACAGGTTCTGCTTGTTTGTCTTTCCAAACAGCTTCTCCAATTGCTGAACCAATTGCTGCTGCTGCTACAAAAAGGGCACCTGCGATTACTACTGCAATCATAATGATAACTCCAAGAATAATTGAAACTACACCCAAGACCGGGCCTATAACTGCTTCAAGTAAATTATCGATTGTTCCAAGTATTGCCCCTCCACCTGTTATCATTATTATACCTACAATGAGACCTAAAACGATTGTTAAACCGCAAATGATTCCTGCAATCTTTACACCATCGTTTTTGTAAGCAAAGAATCCTAGAACAAGTCCTCCTACTAGAAATCCTCCTGCTGTGATAGCAGTATTACCATAACCACTTACGTCTGTAAAATAAGTTGTAAGATATGCTACTGCAACTCCTACGACTACGCCTATTAGGTCAAATAAAACTCTGCTTCTTGCCATGTTTATTTATTTGTAATTGACTTATATATTTGTTTGGAAACCAGAAATGCAAGAGTGGGGAGTTTTGAGTAAGTACTATTCCAAAAATTTTTAATCAATCCTAACAACAAAGAACTGAATAAGATGACTACTAAACTCGAGAAATTCTTTAATGCTGAATCATTTTGTGTAGTTGGAGCTTCAACAACAGAAAATAAACCTGGAAATGTAGTTGCTTATAATTTTGTTCACAGCTTTCCAGGAAAAACATATCTAGTAAACCCAAAAGGAGGGGAATTATTTGGGAATAAACTGTACAAATCAGTTCTGGAAATAGAGGATAAAATAGAAGCTGCCTGTATAATTGTTCCAGCTAGATTCACTCCCCAAATGCTAGAACAATGTGGAAAGAAAGGCATAAAGAACATTATTGTAACAACTGGTGGTTTCAGTGAAATTGGAGACGAGGGTAAGGTGCTTCAACAACAGATGTTGCAAATTATGAAAGATTATAATATCAATGTTGTAGGTCCAAACTGTTTAGGACTTTATAGCCCAGCGCTTGGATATGATACCATGTTTTTACCAGATTCCAGATTAAAGAGACCAAAGAATGGATCCGTTTCTATTTTTACTCAGAGTGGAGCTTTCGGCGCAGCTTTTATAGATCAGCTTTCCCGATTAGGTTCAGGACAATGGGTTTCAAAGTTTATTTCTTATGGAAACGCTAGTGACATTAATGAGACTGATTCTTTGGAATATGTTGGACAAGATCCAGATACAAGATTGATATTAATTTACCTTGAGGATTTCAAGGAAGGCCGTAGATTCATGAATTTAGCCCGAGAAATTTCTCTAAAGAAACCAATAATGGGAATTAAAGCTAATAGAACAGAAACAGGAGCAAAAGCCGGTGCTTCTCACACAGCAGCTTTATCATCCAATGATGCAATAGTTGATGACCTTCTTCGAGATGCAGGTATAATAAGAGTAATAACTTGGGATCAATTAGAGGATTGTGTTTTAGCTTTTGGAACTCAACCTTTACCTCTTGGAGATAGAGTAGCAATAATTACTGATGGAGGAGGGGCTGGTGTTATGGCATCTGATATGGTTTCGGATTGCAATCTGAAACTTGCTGAATTTTCTCCGGAAATTCAAAATAAACTAGATCAAACATTCCCTTCGTTTTATGCAACAGAAAATCCAGTTGATATTACTGGAAGTGCAACTGCTGAAGATTATAGAATTGCATTAGAAACAGTATATGATGATCCAAATGTGGATTCAATTGTAAATCTTTGTGTAGCAGTAATACCTGACTTAGATATTGATGAGTATATCAACATTACAAAGGAGCTTGCAAAAAGAAAAGAAAAACCAATTGCTACTTCATTAATTGGTGGAGAAGAAGCAGTCTTTGCTACCAAAGAATTGCTAAAAGAGGATATTCCTGTTTTTGATTCTCCAGGGAGAGCTGTAAGAGCATTAGGAATGTTATCCGACTATTCAAAGTATTTGAGGAAGAATGGGATAGATCCAAAGAGTATCTTGGTGGAGGAATAAGAATGGATATTGTAAGTATTTTTGAAAAAGTGAAAGATGAAAATAGAACCGCATTGCTAGAGCATGAAGCTAAACAGGTTTTGAAAGATATTGGTGTGGAAATACCACAATTAAGGATAGTTAAAACATTAGATGAAGCCATTCATGCAGGTAATGAAATTGGATTTCCTGTTGTAATGAAATTAATGTCTCCCCAAGTGCTACACAAAACAGATTTCGGTGCAGTAGTTATCGGTCTGACTGATGAACAAGATGTAAAAAAAACATTCTTGGATTTTATGAACAAATTCGCAAATGTAGTTATACATGGTGTGTTAGTTGAAAAGATGGTTCAAAGCGGTCTGGAATTGATAATAGGTACTAATATAGATTCCACCTTCGGTCCAGTTATTCTTTTTGGAATCGGTGGAGTGCTAGTTGAAGCTTTGAAAGATGTAGTTTTTAGAATGTGTCCAACAACTAAAGAACAAGCTCTATCAGCTATAGATGAGATAAAAGCTAAGATTCTTCTAGAGGGCTATAGAGGATTTCCAATTGTTAACAAGAATGAATTAGCTGACCTTATCGTAAAAATATCAAATCTAGCTTGGGAAAATAGAAACTATATAGCTGAAATGGATATTAATCCCATAATTGCAAACGAGGAAGGAATCTTTCCTGTAGATGCCAGAATTATACTAAAATGATTAAATCGAAAATACATTTGGACGAATTAAATTTCCTCCAAATCAACCTCTTCTTCTCCAACTTCTTCTTCTGTTCCAGAAAATCTCAAATCCAGAATTGAGATTGTTTGTTTTAATGTTTCCAAAACTTTCGCATCATCTTCGTAATGTTGAGAATCAATTATCCTCTTGTAAGTTTCTTCAGAGATATCCTGATAGAATCTCACTCCATGGGCTATTGCATCCCTTACTCTAGGATCATTATCATTTTCCAGAACTTTAACTATTCTTTCCATGGTTTCCTCATCATTCAAATAAAGTAAGCAGAGCGCACCAGCAGCTCTTTCCAAAGGAAAACCACTGGTAAGCATAGACATTAAATTCTGAACTGTTGTTGCTTTCTCTCCTCTTTTCGTTAGTATGAGTGCAAGCCATATCCTGAACAATGCAGGGGATTGGAAGAAATTTTCCTCCAACTGCTTAAAATCCAAATCCTTTCTCTGTATTAATTCCCTTAGAGCTTTGGGCTTATTCTCACCTGAAATTGTAAGAAGTAGTGTACCCATTTTTCTTTTTGTAATTAAAGGTAATATAATCAGTGGTGTGAAAAGTATGGCAATTAGAGGATAATATCCTGGTTCATTGTAAACCAAGCCATAAAATGAATAGAAGAAATATACTATTCCCCCTGTGAAACCTACAGCTTTTATTGGATAATTGAAATGATTTTTTATTAGTGGATCTTTTACTAAATAGAAAGAGACTGCAAATGATATAAAACCAATTGATAGGGGAAGAGCAGTAACTAGAAAAACAATTGTTCCTGTAGTAGTTTGAGATGTGATTGCAGTTGTTACATACATTACTAAGAAATAAATAACTAGGGGAATCCAAGTTCCAAGTGTTATCAGTAATCTTTGCCTTCGTTTTTGATTTTCTTCTAAAAATCTAATTTGCTTATCTGTTTCAGGAATAATAGCCTCACTCATCTGTAATGTTGCTTGTGTCATTGCAGTCAGGAGTGCTCTATAACTTTGTTTTCCATAACGTGATGAAATGATTCTGTTTATCAGACCAATTAGCACGATGAAAACAATCAAGAATAAGAAAATACCCAAGAGTTGACTAACCCACTGGACTAATAGCTCAATAATGAATACTACTAACGCAAAGAGTAATAATGCTAATCCTTGTTTTTTCGCGGTTCTCCAGAATCCTTTAGCAAATTTTACTGTGTCTTTGTAAAAGAAAATAGGATAAATTATCATTCCAAACAATCCTGCAAGTTCCAAACCTTGTAAGGTTCTAGCTACAATGTCGGAGTTTGTTGTAATGTTGTCTGTAAGATTAGGAAATCCCCATTTCAGAGTAATAATCTGAATAACTATATTGTAAGATTCTCCATAACCAAACATAAAACCAAAGAAAAGAACTAGAATAGATAATTCGATTCTTCTGCTAGCATGGTAAACTAAAATCGTGACTAATGAAACCATCAAATAATAAAACAAATCCGTAAGAAAAACTAGTATCAAAGAATAATTCCCATCTTGAAAGGCTCCTAGTAAATATTGACCAAAGGAAGCCTGTGATAAGAGATAAAACATTAACAAGATAGTAGCAGAACCTATAGCTGCTCCTGGTATGGTTTTAACTTTATTGTTGATTGAATAAATTATACCTGCATAAAGCAAAGCAAAAATGGCAGCAGACAAAAAGATGACCATTAAAAGAATTATATATTCATTTGTGGTTCGAAAATCAACAGTTCCCGCTTCAGAAGTTCCACCATTTTCACCATTACTTCCTCCATTTTCTATTGGTGTTTGAATTCCTGCTATTCTATTTACTGCTGGTGAAAGATGATTATTGTATAGATAAGACATTCCAAAAATAAAAGAAAATCCAAAAAATGCTATTTTGATTACATTTATTTTGTTACCAGAAATCTTTCTTGGAGCATTGATTTTTATTCCCATTCGGTAAATAAAGAACAGCGATAATCCTAATACTGCCAAACCAATGCCAAGTTGGAATACTATGTAAGCTTTCGCAGGTATTGCTTCGGTAGAACTGAATAACGATTTAAATACATTTACACCAAATAGAAATCCTAGTAATCCTCCTACAATTATTCCTAATAATTGCCCCCCAAATTGAACGGTCCAATCCATGAAGATTAAATCTCTACCCAAGATTACGCTAAAAGGAGTGTATTCTTCCTCTCCATCAGCTATTTTGATTTTTGAATCTTTTTTTGGTTGAGACATTCTTTAAACCTCTACATCACTGAGTATGACATCAAATTGTGTTTTTCTTTTCTTCCTTTGTTTAATTAATCTCTTTGTGATACTATATACTGCAAATCCTATTATTATTACACCTATTGCAACTGAAATATATATTATATTCCAATTTCGGATTATTTCTACAAAATATTCATATGAATTATCAAATTCATAGAGTTCAAAAATCTGACTTAATGAATCTGTGAATACTGATACATTAAGAATCTTTTTTCCAAATCCTTGAAATTCTTCGTAGACTATCGGTAGGGTTTCGTTTATATCTAGTCCATCCAATTTCTTGTGGATCTTAATCGTATCATTCACAAACACAGCTACCCAAAAAGGTGCTGAAGGAATTGAGCCATTATTTTGAATGATTATATCGAGTTGCATTCTTCTTAATTCAGTGGGCTCTTTTGGGCTTTTGATAATTTCTTTTACATTAATATTAGGAAACCTGTACCATGATGGAAAAATTGTTGAAGTATTATCAAAATATGAATACAGATTTAGAGGATAGAGAATATTTACAGAACTATTCCATATTCCATTTTCAGGGGGAGAAGTTGTAAGATAACTGAAGTATGAACCGTTCCCAAGAAAACCATATGATGTATTAGCATAATAATCAAAATACTCCCCCTTATCTTTAATAGTGTAATTCCCCAAATCCACATACATTTGAAGGTCATATATTAGGAGTGGTAGGATGTGTGCGTTATTTTCATAAACTACACTTTCAAGTTTCTCATTCTGATAATCAGTTGTTGTTAAGAATACCTCTGCCCATTTCATTTTATCTGAAGCTATGTAAGAAATAGCAGCTTTGTGTTGAGTGCCATTTATCGTATAATTAAACATAATATTTAGGGAAAATTCTGTGTATAAGCTGTATATATGATTAAAATCTTCTTCTGCTACTAAAAGATGGGTGGGTAGATCAACAGTTCCATTATCTGGTAAATCCATTAGAAAACTGTTATCAAAATCAGTATCTGCATGAATATTTTCCCCATAACTGATTGTTGAAAGAACAATTTCTGTATACTCTTCGAGAAATGGAATTCCACTAATCGAAGGAGTAGGATGAACAAAGTATTCTGTTCCCCAAAGATATTCTGGAATGCTAGTAAATGCAAATGCTCCTTCGGACGAAAGTGAATAGAATACTACTCCAACTGGACCGTTAGTTTCAATAATAGCTCCCTTTTTCAACTCTACAACTGTTGTATTGCCAACTTCATTAATCTCCAAATATTGGATTTCCTCACCTGGAGTATAAATGTCAATTTCAGTTTGATTAAAACCTGCAACTATTATTGCACTGAGATTATCAAAAGGTGCTTGATGAGTTTTTCCCCACATTGACATCACTAAAACCGAATAGGAAAAAGTAACATCATTGCTTGAACCAGAAGGTCTGTTATAAACATCGATTTGAAGTGGAGTAAAAGCTTGTATTAGAGAACCATTCTTCAGATTAATTTCTATAATCGGATCTAAGATTAAAGTCTCCCCAACATTCAATGATGTAGAACCATTTGGAAATAGGATAGATTCAAATCCGAATAGAATGTAAGTATTATTTTGAACAGTAGTTATTGAGATGAGCGTTGGTCCATAAGGACCCTCGGTAAAAATCAGAGGAATTCGATAATTAAGATACAATCCTCCTGCTGAACTCCCGCCACCAGTATCATCTCCATTACCTCCTGGAGGAGGAATATCTCCTGAGCTTGAACTTCCTCCAAAAACATAATTTGTTGAGGTTACTATTACAAGATTAAATGAACTCGCTGTTAAGAGTAAGATAACTAGGAGTGATTTTACCTTATTCTCCATTAACGCACTAACCCCCTTCTTTTTGTACCAAAATATGCTAACAACAATCTTTCTGTAAGAACTGTAGTAGGAGCATCAATTACGTCGATGTTTAGTCCTCTAATATTTCTTTTGAAATTATTTATCTCTCTAATTTGTAAACCTAGTTCAAACATGAATCTTCCTCTCTCTAGAAGATTACTGAAATTTACTGCTTTTATTTCACCTGTATCTGGATCCTGATATTTAACCTGTCTTGGTTGCTTTGGAAAAAGAAATTCTTCAGGATCATGTATATGAATTAATTTTATTTCATGTCTCTTTATGTTAGCAACTTTAAACCCATCCATAGCACCCTCTAGATCTCCATGTAAGTCTGTTAGTATTATGATAATTGATCTTCTTTTTTGAGATAGTGCTATCTCCTTAACTGTTTCTCCTATATTCGTTCTTCCTGTAGGTGCTGTTTTGAGCATCTCATCAAATATATGATATAAGTGTAATTTTCCTCCTCGAGGACGGATGTATTTGTGGATTTTATCTGAAAAAGACACCCACCCAAAATTATCTCTATTATTCATTGCTGTGTAAGCTAGCGTAGCAATAGCTTCAACCGCCATTTTGATTCTAGGAATAGGATCTCCTAGAAGCATCGAATTACTGGTATCCATCATCAAAATGATGTTTGTATTTCTCTCTTGTTCATAATCTCTAACAATGAGCTTAAAAGGAACTCGCGAAGAAGCATTCCAATCAACGAATCTAAGATCATCTCCATCGATGTATTCTCTTAAATCTGCAAATTCTGTTCCTGGACCTCTAAAGATTGATCTTCTATGTCCTTGAAGGAAGCTTGTTGATTTCTCCTTTGCGATTATTTCAAGTTGTTTTAGCTTCTTCACAGGAATTCTGATTCTTTCTTTTTCCGCACGAACAACTTTAGGCTCATCTGCTACAGTCATATCTTCACCCTATTTTTACAATTTCGTCATATAATCTCTCAGAGATTTCCAGAATGTTCTTTCCATCTTTCAAAATATACTCATCATCCCAGAGCAAACTATCCACTGTTTGAAAGAATTTTGATGCTTCGTTCTGAATATCTTTGTTTTCTTTTAAGATATCCAAAATTTGCATATTGATGTTAACCAATAAGAGAATGTTTAGTTCTCCTTTAACTATCCTTGCAACAACTTTTTGATAGTTTTGGATTATTTTTTCGGCTTCTTTTCCTTTCTTTTTGATTTTCTTTATATCAATGAAAAGTGGTTGTTTTTCTTTGACTCTATCTTTCATTTCCTCATCTAGAATCTCTTCTAACTCCCGTTCAACACCTCTTGTTACTCTCACTTTCTTCTTCCAGAAGACAGCAATATATGCGAATAATGGGAAAAGATTGAACATCCAGCTAGGTTCATAAACACCTTTTTCTGCCAAATATCTCTCAAAATACTTGTTCAAAGATAAGACGATAACAATCAGTATCAGGAATAAATGACATATGATCATCCATGAGTAGGAAGGATTATTAGAATTAAGGAAAATCATTACTACATCACTAAGGAAAAACCATATAGCCAATGCGATAAAAATGTAATTCTCCTTCTGCCAAAAGATCCAGACTCCTAAGACTGTAGAAGCTATAATTACTCCATAGAACATAATTATGTACACAATTGAGATGCTAGACCAAAATGTGAAATAGTAGATAGAAATCATTATTGTTGCAAGTAATGCTGCTCCTATTGCAGCTTGAACCATTTGTCTTGTTTGACTTTCTAATTTTATGTCGTGTCTAATTTGTTGTCGATCTAAACTACCTCTAAATTTCTCATAATTTTGTAGCAGAACAGCAAATAGCATTCCTGCAATAATTCCAATGTCCAAAATAGAAATTAATGCTGTTGTCCCAATTAATGCTGAAGAATCAACTTTGTAAACTTCAAGAAATCCTTCATATATCCAGCCTGAAAAAGACATGGGAGCGAATATTATTATTAGTATAGTATAAATTAACCATAATAGATTGTTTGCAATACTAATTATGTCTAAAACTAAAGGTGGCTCAGCTACATTCCATTCAGCTCCGCTGAGAAAACGTGGCATTCTATCTTGGATGTATCTAGCCCTGATAGCTTTCTCTAATATTTCTGCACCGACCACTACAGTGGCTAAAATTGGTAAAATTATCCAAAGACCTATGAATTTTGGATTTGGACCAAGAAGTGCAAGAAATAGATTAATACCTGTAGCATTTGCAATAGCTTCTCCTGCCTGAGGAACTACATATTGCAGTACAGAGAATAACAAGATTATGAAGAAAGGAGTTAATTTAAGGAAACTATACCATATCTTTTCCATTCTTATTCTAATACCTACCCCTCTAGCAGTCTCAACAAGAGTCGCATTCAATTCATATGGATAAACTTTTCGAGTTCCTTTTACGATTGATCTATTTGATCCTTTGAAGATACGTGTTCGCATACCAAAAGATCTCATAAGAACATCCATCTTTTTCATGGATCTTTCCAGTGGTGTTGTAGTATCTTTATCACTCATTTTTCTTCCCCCTTTTCTTACTACGACTTTGCATAACATCTTTTATCTTAAAAGAAGTGACAAAGATAGAAGGCATAGCAATAAGTATGAACGATATAGCGAATATGAAAATCCAACGCGAAAAAGTCTGAGCATCTGGGAAACCAGGAAGATTAACTATGGGAAGAGTTCTATCTTCCTCCACTTCAATATACTCTACATCTCCTGGAAACTCAGCTTCAAACAACTGATTATCAGGGATTGATGTACTAAAAACTACAAATTCCAAAGTAATGTTAAACTCCTTAGTATCATCTGGAGCAAACAAAGAAGAATTAAATATTTGAACCTGATCAAGCTCTGTAAAATTATTTCTTGGGACAATCGAAGTTTGAAACTTCTTATGAGGGTCACCTGGTATATTATAATAAATGGAAATTGTTGCAATAGATATATTTTCACCCACAGGTAATCCAGTAGCTTCGATCTCTATTGTAAGATTAACTCGTTGATTTAGATTCCATGTTAGAGGAGCTGCAGATTGTACTGTAAAATTCGTGTTACTGTCTACAACAAAAGTGGATTTAGGAGATGTATACACAGATTCTTGTGCTAATATGTCAAAAGCAAAAATGTTGCCAATAATTATAACTGATACTAGAAGTACGAATTTAACTCCTTTACGATATTTCATTTCTGTTCCTTTCTCCATTTTTCTAGTTTTTCGATTAATTTTATAATAGATTCAAGATAATCTCGAGCTTGTTGTCGATTATAGTATATTTGCTCATTATTGAGCCAATTCTGTGCAAGAGTTCTACCTGTGGAAATTAATTCCAAGGTTTCTGTAATTAGGAATGAGGAGACATATTTTCTTATTATATTTTCATGCAGATCCTCGTTCATAGCAAGTAGATTTACTGGAGTTAGACGACTAAGATAAGCTAGTAATTCCCAGTATTCTCCAATCATAGCTTTCCAAGGTTCTTTTGCTAAATCAATGTTCAATGCTTCTTTCATTGCTCGAATCTGAGTTTCCTCAACGGAAATTAACATCTCATATTTTTGTTCCTCTTCCTGAATTTTTCGAAGCATTCTTCTACGAACAATAAAGTATGTTAAGAGAAAAGCTAATAGTGGAGCTATTAAACCTAAAAGACTGATGAAGATTAAATTACGAGTAAGAGATGCTTGTTGTTCCTTTGAAATCTCAGTTTCTACTCTAAAATGTTCAAATCTTGCAGATTGATTTTCTATTGCATCTATTACATCGATATAAGAAAACGTCACTTGTGTAGAAAATAAGTCATGATATGGATCTATCTCTCTATTGTAATCATCAAAGATTACTTTCCTTCTCCCTTCAGGAGTTTGTGATAGCGTTAGAATATTCTCCGGTGATGCACTATATAGAATTGCTCCATCAGGAATAATTACAGTATACTTAATATCTGCTCTTGAATATTCTTCTAATTCTGGATCTAAGAAGAGTAACCAAAACATGTCAAGATAAACTAGAATATTGCTATTATTATGATAAATATAAGGTCTAATGATCTCATACCTAATATAACCTTGAACATTCCTAATGAGATAATGGTCAGAGAATTCCTGAAAAGAAACAGGAGCTCCTAAATCATTGTATGCTCGAAAATCCAATACTTCTGCTGTATTTGCCCAAATACTGAAATTATCAACTGAATAGGGCATATCCATAATAATCTCTTCAACTGCGATCCCATCTCTTCCTAAATCTATTATTGCAGAATATTGTATATTTCGACTAGGATCTGCCTGGAACCCAATACCCTCCAACATAACTTTTCTATCGTTTACTGCAACACTGAAGTTTACGATGTTTTTAGCATTTGTGTGAAAGATAGGTGATACTATGAGAATTAAAATAAATGCACTAAACATTGCTGAAACTCTTTTACTAGATTCGGTTTCCGCTTCGATATCTTTCAACATTTTTTTAGGCATACTTCGTGCTTCATTTAATTTAGACTTAAATTTCCTTTTAGCTCTTAAATAGCCATATAAGGCTGCTATTAAACTTAGTATAATGGCGAAGAAAGTTATTATTCGGAAATAGACTTGGAGCAAATCTAGAAGATTGTCTATTTGCTCTCTTTCTTGTTGTTGCTGTTGATTCTGAAACATTTGTTCAGTAAACTGCAAATAAATAGGGTCAAAATTATATGTTATTTCATAAGTCAAAGGTTCATGAAAAGGATCCATAGGTTTCTCTTGATATTCCCAAACAATACCGAAGGAATCTCCCTCTTTTACTATGATTGCACCATCTGTTGGGGCATAACTAACTAATCCTGCTCCTTCAGGAATTATCTGTTTATTATGATAGTTTATGGGAGCATATCTCTCTTCATTTTCAGGTGTTAGGTAGCTGAATTGAGCCCAGAAAGTGTCAAATATAACTATGAAATTAGTATCTAGAAAATAATCAGGATAATAATTACTTCTGATCTCATAATTGAGTTCTGTTGTCCGAACTCTTATCTCAATACGATCATCATACATAGTATAATCAGTAGTTTCTGTAAGATTGCCCATCTGATCCCAAAAAGCAATTTCAAACATATCAGATGTGTTTCCATAGAGAATCAAATTACCTCCGGAAAGCTCAGCCCAATAAAGATATCCGTTTGTTTTCATTGTATCATCAATGTAGTAGTATTGATCTCTATCGATAACTACAGTTAAATCATCCACTTGAGCTTGAGTTTGTAATGAAACAGGATTAGTCTTAGAATTCAGGACAAAACCACTAATTGCAATTAAGGCAATTACTTCTATACCTATGATTAAAAGGAAAACTACCCTTCTATTCATCTTCATGTTTCTCAGGCTCTATGTTTGAATGCTTGGAGCGGGTGTATGTTTAAGAATTCTGTCAATTATTATTTCAGATGTTGTTCCATCGAATTCATACTCAGGTTTTATGATTACTCGATGTCGTAGAACATTCTTAGCTATTTTTTGTATATCCATTGGATTTACGTAAGTCCTGCCTTCCATAGCTGCTGATGCTTTCGCTGCAATAGTCATCCAAAGACTTGCTCTTGGACTTGCACCCATACTGACTTCCTCGCTCTCTCGAGTAAGACTAACAATCCTTACAATATATTTTGCAAGTTCATCTGAGATTGTTATTTCTTTCCTGACAGTTTTTTGTAATGTAATAATTTCTTCAGCAGAAAGAATGGGTTTAATATCCTTTAGCTTATCATAAGAATCATACTCTCCTGTAAACCTGTAAACAATTTCTACTTCTTCATCTTCTTCGGGATAAGTTACAAGAACTTTAAAAGCGAAACGATCGATTTGTGCTTCAGGAAGAGGATACGTCCCTTCTTGTTCGATTGGGTTCATCGTGGCAAAGACTAAAAATGGATTTGGAAGTTCATAGGTTCTTTTCTCAACAGACACTTGTTTTTCTTGCATGCTTTCTAGCATAGCTGCTTGTGTCTTTGGTGGAGCTCTATTTATTTCATCTGCCAGCAAGATATTAGTAAAGACTGGTCCTTGCTTAAAGTAAAATTCTCCAGTTTCAGGTTTAAAAGCCATAACTCCTGTAACATCTGATGGCATTAAATCTGGAGTAAATTGTATCCTTTTGAAATCTGAGGAAATTGCACAAGCAAGAGACCTTACCATTAATGTTTTTGCAATTCCTGGTACACCTTCCAGAAGAACATGACCATCTATGAGTACTGCTGCAATTAAAGCTTCAATTACTTCTTCTTGACCAACGATTACCTTGCTGATGTTCTCTTTTATATCTTTGATTTTTTTTGAAATTGACTTTAAATCCCCTTTAGTAGGTTTTGTGCTTTTACTTGTTGTCGCTTTCTTTTTAGAACTCATTTCCAACACTCCATGGATTAGGGAGAATTATATACTTATAAAAGTATCAGAATTAAATAAATTAAAACTAACGGAATAACAACAAAAAATTTCGAAACTAAATTGCCAACAATCTAAGTTTCTTCTACAGCTTTTTTCTCTTCTTGTGTAGAAACAGCATCTTCTTCCCATTCTTCATCAAATGTCCATTGAGAAAGAGAAATACTGAACGTTGCATCTTCTTTTCCTGGACATTCTATTCTAAGAGTTAGATGATTTTTTGTAACTTCTTCTATTTCAGGATGTAGACAATTTTCTTCTAAAATGTCCATTAGAGCTGCAACATAGGTATTTGAAATAGTGTTAATACTCTCTTCCTGAATTTTCAATCCAACTTCCCCAAGTCTATAACAAGTCTTACGTCCATCTTTAAAGCTTTCAACTAAACCCGCTGATTCCATGCGGAGGGTGTGGTGACGTATCGTATCATGATGAACATTGAGTGCTCTAGCAATTAGAGTTTGATGGCATTCTTCGTTGTTTATAATGTGAGTAAAGATTTTCCTAGCTGTTGAGTGTTTTAAAACAACAAAAGCTTTCTCAACATCTTCAGAACGAAGTGTTCTGGAAAAATAGACTCTTTTCCCTCCGAATTTAGTAGACTTAATTAAATTTGCCTCTTCTAATTTTCTTAAGTGCCAGTTAACAGTTCCATGGGGTGCTGTCAACTCACTAGACAATTCAAAAAAATATAACCCAGGGGTCTCACAGACAATACGGTAGATTTCTCTTCGCAATGGATGGAGAAGCAAAGTGAGACGTTTTTCCTTTGTTCTTCTCCGCTGAACCAAAATAAAGGTCGCTCCTCTTAGACGGTAAGTGTGTCTACTTCAACACTCGATACTCCTTCAATACGCTCGAGCTCATCCTTTATTTGATCTATACTAACTTCCTTAAGTTCGTCAGAGTCTATATAACCTTCATAAACACAAGCACTTTGAGTGAAACAGAGACCAGTACTATACAAGGTCTTTATGCCAAGTCTAATGAAAATAGAACCCATTTTTCTTAGGAAATCAGGAGATAGTTTTCCTATATTGATATTGATTTTCGCGACTTCATTAGTGCTTGTTGGAATAATTCTAATTATACGAGTATTTGGCGCAAGAATTAAAACAGCGAATGTTTTACCATCTGGTTTGAGAGCTGATAAAAATTCCTCAGGGAGTTCGATTGGTTTTTCAGCCTCTAATTTCACCATCTTTGCGATTGTTACTGATTGCTTGTCACTGCTCATTTTATTTTTCTCCATCTGTTCTATTATTGATTCTTTTATGTAATTACAGTATTAAATACTTTATGCCTTTCTTATATACTTTACGCTACTTCTCGTATACTTTGCATTATTTTGTTTCATTAAATATCGTTTTTTTTATAGTAATTATCTGTGCTTCTAATCCATCTCTTTTAAAGAATACACCATTCTTACGAAATTAGCAATAACTTTTAATAATTCTCAGACACTTTTACCTTCATACCTAAGGAGTTAAACTTATGAGTAACAACCCTTCTGAAATTCCTGAAGAAATAAACGAAGATTTGTTCTCTATCCCCCATCCTATTCGTTCTTTGTGGGGTATTCTCATCTCAACGTTTTTTCTGCGAGTAGCTTTTGGAAGTACAACTGTTCTAATGCCTATTTTTATCTACTATCATTTACAAATGGAAGGAGCAAATGCAAATCTCTCAATAATTGTTGTTGAAATAACTTACGCAATTGCAGTAATTGTCAGTTCAGGATTTTTCGGTTTTAAATCAGATGCAACAGATGCTCGTAAGTGGCTATTATTCGGTACAGCTGCAGGAGGATTGATACTTGCCGGATATGGATTCTGTGCTTTAAATTGGCAAGGATGGATAGGTATAATTCCACTAGCTAATGGCTTGTTGATATTTGGTATGAGCCTTTTTCATTTTCTTCATGGTATTGCGGGGTCATGTAAAGTAAATTCATCTTATGGTTATTTATCCCGATTTTCTGTATATGAAAACAGAGGAAGAAGAATAGGTTTTTACAATGTTGCAGTTACAGGAGGAAGATCTGTTGGGGTTGTTCTTGCAGGAACTCTATATGATCTCATTGTCCAACCACAGGAAACTGGAATTTCATGGGAACCCCTTTATCCTCAAAGATTAGTTTACTTATATTTGTTATTTGCTTTTGCAATTGTTATTTCAGCAGTATTAGTTTACTTCTTTGTGGACAAAACAAAATCTATGATAAAGGATGAAGATTATAATTTGAAACAAGAACTTCTCACTTCTTGGAAATTAATGACAAATAAAAATAGACGTGGAATAGTTCTTCCCTTACTGGGAATAGCTTCCATAATTGGTATTTTAAACAACTGGGCATTTCTTGTTTTGTCAATTGAAACATCCCCTGGAACTGCAGGATTAACAACAATAGCAATTACACTAGCAATGGGAGTTCCTATGGCTCTATGGGGTTTTGTTGCTGATAAGATAGGTAGAAGGAAAACTCTCTGGATAGGAGTTACTGGTCTTATATTCATGTTAGTCTGTTTACTTATAGCTTTCTTTGGAAACTTTTTGACTGGGGGAGAACCATGGTACAGTCCTACTTCCCAATTTAATACTTCAGGTTTTCTTGATAACATCTGGCTTTTAATTCTCATACTACTTGCTTTATTCATAGGTTCAGCTTATTTCCCTGCAATAAGTGGAAGATTAGGTGATAGTAGCTCAATGGGTTTGAAAGAAGAAAGACATGGATCAACAATGAGTATTCAACAAACTATTATGTCAGTAAGTGAGATAATTGGAATAGTGCTTGGTGGTTTAGCTTTAATGGTTGTAAGTGTTGCTTTTGGAACCGATACAAATTTCGCATATAATATGATAGGATTATTGGTTCCTATTATTGCTCTGTTAATATTGACAACTATTGCATCTTTTCTATGGCCAGAAGAAGGAGAATTTCTAGAAAAGGTTAAGGTAAGAAGAAGAACAGAAAACTAACTTATTGACTTACCATCAATCTTTTAACCTAGTAAAAAAAGGCTGACTAAAGATGAAAAATCCATGGCTTTTTCTCAATAATCTAACTCTTGACAGAGACCTCATAGATTCGAATACAACTGTTCTAATAGGTTTCTCAGGATATGGTTCTGTTGGCACTGCTGTTTTAAACCATATAGTTGAAGAAATCAAAGTAGATTCAATAGGTTATTGGGGAACCATGAGTTGGTATCATAAAGGAATATTGGAAGCTCCAATTACAATTTATAAACTTGATATGAAATCTAAAGATGAAAAGGAAAATTTTGTTCTAATAACATCTCGATTACCAATTCCAGTAGTTGGATATGAAGCATTACCCGATGCCTTTTGGCGCTGGTTATCATCAGAGATTCTCTCTT
>JAGLTB010000026.1 GCA_023270155.1 Candidatus Heimdallarchaeota archaeon
ATGGTGTTATAAATCCTTAAATATGGTTTATTTTATCCTACTAGAAAGTATCTTAGGAAAGCGTTTCTCAAAACGATGTAAAACTCAATTCGTGATGAGATTCTTCGGGGTTTAATAATCAATTTAGGAATAATTAACTACAGGAGATATACGTGACAGTAACTGACCTCTCAAAAAATGCTATCACTGTTTTAGAGAAGAGATATCTTCTCAGAGATGAAAATAAAAAATTGCTAGAGACACCAGAAGAGCTCTTTTGGAGAGTAGCAAACGCTATTGGAGAAAATGAGGAAGAAAGAGAAAAGTTCTATGATATCATGATTTCTTTACGATTCTTACCCAATTCTCCTACACTAATGAATGCAGGTACTAAGCTGGGGCAACTCAGTGCATGCTACGTTTTACCGATTGAGGATGATATGGGCTCAATTTTTGAAGCTGTAAAGAATAGTGCTTTGATTCACCAAGGCGGGGGAGGATGTTGCGCAGAAGGAACGATTATCCCTACATTGGAATATGGTTTTATACCAATAGAAAATATTCCTCAATTCAAGGATATCCCCCCCGATGAGAAAGGACACTCGTGTGAGCCTTTTAGAGTGTTCTCTTTTGATGAAACAACGGAATCATTTACAAGATCATCTGTTTCTCATTTATGGAAATTTGAAAGGGATTCCTATCTTAGAATTGAATTTGGCACAGAAGGGCATGTAGAAGTTACTGACTGGCATCCATTCATTGTCTATGAACCTTTCGCAAATCAAAGAAGTGGGGGAGTATACAAACACAAAAGAGCAGATGAACTAGAAAAAGGAGATTGGCTGATTAGACCTTCTTTTCATGATAATATTTTCTTGAATGAAGAACCTGATTTTTGGTGGCTATATGGTTTCTTTCTAGGAGACGGAAGTATAGACACAACTAAAAACGGGGTTAGAATAAGATTTCATAGTAAAGATCAGAATTTTTTGGACAGAGTTCACAAAATTGTAAATCAGTATACTGATGCTTCGGGTGGCAGGAGTACAGATAAAAGAACAGGATGTAAGACTCTATCATATACTTCAAGATATAATCAGAGGAATGAATTTAGTGACTTCAATAAGAACTTCAATGTTAAACTTGCAGAATTTATACAAAGGATTGTCAAATTAAATAGGAATCAATCTGATCGGAAAACTGCACCAAATCCATCATTTATGTGTCCAAATCCAAGAGCCTTAATATCTGGTTTAATAGATGCTGATGGGTGGATAGGAAAGGATAAATCAGGTATAGCAACAGGAAATGAAGAATTCAAGAATTTGATTGTTCGACATCTTTCACTCATTGGAATAAATTGCACGACAAGATATCGAGAAGATAAGGAAAATAAGAAGATAAGTGGTTCTTGGTGGAGTATCGAATTTAGTACTGGTTATACTCAATTATTACTAACTGAAAAAAAACCAAGACGAACCAAACTGGCAAGTGGACGTAAAATTCAAGTAAAGAAAATAAGCAAAATAAATGGAAAAAAGAAATTTTATGATTTTACTATTCCATACTATCAGAACTATCTTGGGGGTAATACACAATTTGTTACAGTTCATAATACTGGTTTTGCTTTCTCTAAACTTCGTCCGAAGAATGATGTTGTAAAAACAACTGGAGGAATCGCAAGTGGTCCTATCTCATTTATGGAAGTCTTCAATGCCGCAACAAATACTGTAAAACAAGGAGGACGTAGAAGGGGTGCTAACATGGGGATTCTTCGTGTTGATCATCCAGATATCATGGAATTTATCACATGTAAAGAAGATCAAACACGTTTTACGAATTTCAACATCTCTGTCGCTGTAACTGAAAACTTCATGAAATCTGCTGAAAATAATGAGGATTATGATCTCATTAATCCTAGAAATAACAAAACTATGGGAAAGCTAAATGCAAAAGAAGTTTTTGAAAAGATTGTTGAGCTTTCATGGAAAAATGGTGAACCCGGAATAGTTTTCATCGATAGAATCAACAGAGATAATCCAACCCCAGCAGTTGGAGAAATTGAAAGCACCAATCCGTGCGTTACTGGAGATACTTGGATAACAACTTCAGCAGGCGCAAGAATGATTAAAGACATTATAGGAAATCCTGTAGATCTCCTTCATAACGGAGATTTTTATAGCAGTTCACATCATGGTTTCTTTGCTACTGGTGAAAGAAATGCTTACAAAATTGATACTCAAAGAGGTTATACAATTAAAGCAACCAGCAATCATCTGATAGAAATTGTTCAGAAGAAAACTAGGTATAAAATTGATACTGAATGGAAACCTGTTGAAAAACTACATCCTGATGATTTGATTGTTTTATCCAATAATCGAGGTAATGAATGGGAAAATGATAAAGGTACGTTTGATGAAGGATATCTTCTAGGGTGTTTGCTTGGAGATGGATACATCTCAACGGATGGTGCTACAATTGCAGTTTGGGGAGAAGGAGATGGTCCCAAAGCCATGAGAAAGGAAATAGAAAGCATCGCTTTCAATTTACCACACCGTTCAGATTTTAAAGGATTCATGAAAGTTAAGAACAGCACCCAATATCGACTAGATCTCAGCTCGATTACTCGTTTAGCTGCTGACTATGGTTTGGAAAGAGGAAACAAAGTATTATCAAAAGAGATTGAACATGCTAGTTATGTTTTCTATAGAGGATTTCTCCGAGGGCTTTTTGATACTGACGGGTCAGTGCAAGGATCCCAAGAAAAAGGAGTATCAATTCGATTAGCTCAGTCTAACTTAAACACATTAAAATCAACACAAAGGATGCTTCACAGATTAGGAATAGCTTCAACGATTCGCAAATCTCGGGAAAAACAAAGAACCTTACTCCCTGATGGCAAAGGCGATCAAAAGTACTATAATACAAAAGCTCAATATGAATTAATGATTTCGAATGATAACATTACTTTCTATAATAATTTAATAGGATTTTCAGATACAGAAAAACAAGATAAATTAAACAATTTACTAAAATTATACAAGAGAAGCATAAATAGAGAACGATTTTTGACAAAGATTACAACTGTATCAAACGGTTTAAAAGAAACTGTATATGATGTTCAGATTCCTGGACAGAACGCTTTTGCAGCAAATGGTATGAGTATCCACAATTGTGGTGAAATGCCCTTGCTCCCATGGGAGAGTTGCAATTTAGGATCTATCAATCTTTCAAAACATGTCTCAAAAGGAAAAATTAGTTGGGAATTATTAGAGGAAACAATCAGAATTGGCATACGTTTTCTTGATAATATCATTGATAATAACAGCTTCATTCTACCTCAAATAGAAGAAATGACGAAAGCAAATCGTAAAATTGGATTAGGTGTAATGGGTTTTGCTGACTTACTAGTAAAAAATGGAATTAGATATAACACAACTGAAGCTATTGAAAAAGCAGAGGAAATTATGTCTTTCATTCACTCCACTGCTCGGGATGAATCTGCTAAACTTGGAAAAGAAAGGGGGAATTTTGCTAATTTTGAAAAAAGTATACTGAAAGCTCAATATGATAATATGCGTAATGCTACAGTTACGACTATCGCTCCTACAGGAACAATATCATTAATTGCCGGTTGCTCAAGTGGTATAGAACCTTACTATGCGATAGCATTTACAAGAAACGTACTTGGAGGAAAGAAGCTTTTTGATGTGAATCCTCTTTTTGAAGAGAAGCTAAAAAAAGCAAAATTATATTCTGAAGAATTTATTGAAACAATTTCTGCTACAAACTCTATACAAGAAATAGAAGAATTGCCTGTGGATATTCGAGATGTGTTTGTTACTTCTCATGATATAGAACCTGAATGGCATATTGAGATGCAAGCAGCTTTTCAGAAATATATAGACAATGCAACTTCTAAAACAATAAATTTTCCATCGACTGCAACCAAAGAAGATATATCTAAAACATATCTCCTAGCATACAGAAAGGGATGTAAAGGCGTCACAGTCTACAGAGATGGCTCCAGAAAATATCAAGTTCTAACAACAAAGAAAACTGAACAAGTAGCTGAACAAGACGTCAAAGTTGTTATTACAGACAAGGTTGAACCCAGACCCCGTCCTGAAGTTACAGTAGGTAGAACACATAAAATCAGAGCAGGTTGTGGAAATCTCTATGTCACCATTAATAGAGATGAAACAGGTGTTTGTGAAGTCTTTGTTCAAGTAGGGAAGAGCGGTGGATGTATAGCAAGCCAGAGTGAAGCAGTAGGAAGACTAATTTCTTTAGCTCTTAGATCGGGTGTAAGACTAGAATCTGTTGCTAACCATTTAGCAGGTATACGTTGTCCAAGTCCAAATTTCTATCAAGGAAAGACAGTTTTATCTTGTGCAGATGGAATTGCTCATGTCTTGGAATCATATATTGATGGAGAACAGATAATTAGACCAAATGGTACCGTAGCATGCCCTGAATGTGGTGGAATGTTAGAGTTTGCTGAAGGGTGCTACACTTGCAGAATTTGTGGTTATAGTAAATGTGACTAATTCTCTTTTCGCTCTTTTTTTTATTTGAAATAAGAAGCATAATGTTTTTTTGTTATAAAGTTAGATGATGTTTGATGATAATCTGGTTTGATGCTGTTACTACCAAGGAACCCTTGTTATTTGATGCTGTAGCTACTGAATTGGAGAAACTTGGTCATGAAGTCCTATTTACTTGTAGAGATTATGACTATGTATCAAGTTTGTTCGATTTACTCAAGAGAGATGTTAAAGTTCTTGGAAAACATGGTGGAGGAGCTTTATACGGAAAACTCATTGCTGGAAATGAAAGAATAAAACTGCTAGCTGAATACATTCATAGTCTAGGTAAGAAACCTGATATTCACATCTCTTTTGCATGTCCTGAATCAACTAGAGTCTCATTTGGTTTAGGAATACCTGTGATTAATGTAAATGATTCACCACACGCGAAAGCTGTAGGAAAACTCACAATACCTCTAACAAAGTATCTAGTTTACAGCTCAAGTATTGGAAAAGAAAATTGGCTAAAATTGGGAGCACTAGAGGAACAGCTGTTTCCTTATGATGGTATTGATGAAGTAGCATGGTTAACAGATTTTTCTCCAAAGGAAGAAACTCTTGAAATGTTGAATCTGTCAAAAAACGATCATTTTATCGTAGCTCGACCAGAGGAGAGCAGTGCAGCTTATATGCTTGATAAGAAGATGGTAGGTCAAACACTTTTGGATGAGATATTGTTAGCAATATTTGATGATTATGATGGAAAAGCTATCGTTTTTCCAAGATATGATAGTCAAAAAGAATTCCTCCTGAAGAAGTTTGGGGATCAAATTATTATACCTCCAAAAGCTGTGGATACTCTATCTTTGTATTATTTTTCAGATTTATGTATTACAGGTGGAGCTACTATGTCACGTGAAGCTGCTGCTCTTGGAACTCCTTCTATCTCTTACTACCCTCAACCATTGGAAGTATTGGAATATATTACATCCATAGGAATTCCATTATTTAACGAATATACACTTCAAGATGCTATTGCAAGAGCAAAGGATCTATTAACAAATCCAGTAAATAAAGCAGTTATGAGAAACCAGGTTCAAACCATATTAGAGAAACTTGAATCACCTGCTGAGAAGATAGTTGAAATTCTAGGACAAGAATGATAGCTTAAGCTTTAATGAAAACATTTAATTTTATCGTGTTTACAGCCAACTTGATAGTTAATGAACTTCTTTCCTGAAAAACTAAAAAAAATCGAACCGAGTGGAATTAGAGAATTATTCTCCAAAGCTAAAGGAAAACCTAACGTAATTTCATTAGGAATAGGAGCTCCAGATATTAATACACCAGATGGTTTGAAAGAAGCTCTAAAAAATGCAGTTTACAATAATTTTAACAATTATGATTTAACCCAGGGTAATAAAGAATTTAGGGAAGCCTTAGTAAGAAATTACAAGGAAGATTATGGTGTTGATTATAATAGTGAAGAAGGAGTAATCGTTGGGTGCGGGGGGGTTCAGATTATTTATGTTGCACTTCAGACCTATATTACTCCAGGTGATGAGGTCTTACTCCAAGCACCATGCTTTCTTACTTATCCGCGTCAAGTTGTTTTAGCAGGAGGAAAAATTGTCTGGATGCCATCAACTGAGGATTTCTCAATAGATATTGAAAAGACAAAAGAGTTAATCACAAAAAAAACTAAATTCATTTTTCTGAATTTTCCAAGTAATCCCACTGGAGCTGTGATGACTCGTGAAGAGCTCAAAGCAATTGTTGATCTTGCAGTTGATAATGATATTTATATTGTAAGTGATGAAGTGTATGAATACTATACTTACGATGATAATAAACATGTACATGTTGCTTCAATCGATGATGCGTACGAAAAAACAATAACTGTCAACTCAATGTCTAAAACATTCGCAATTCCAGGATGGAGAATGGGTTTTGGAGTTACTACTCCAGATATTTTAAGACCAATATTGAGATATCATACTTACATAATAGCTAACGCTACTACTCCTATGCAAATTGCTTTAGCAAATTTCATGCATACAGAAGAAGCAAAAGAATTCAAGAAATTCGTTAAAAGTGAGTTTCAAACACGTCGAAATGCAATTGTGGATGGTTTTAATTCAATAGATGGAGTGAAATGTAACAGACCAGAAGGATCTTTCTATTGTTATGCAAATGTTGAAGGTACTAAATACCCCGATGGTAAAGATTTCTCTGAAAGAGCTTTTGAAGATGCTGACGTAGTTGTTGTACCAGGAACAGAATTTGGTCCACATCAAGATAACTTCATACGAGCTAGTTTTGGGTCTGTTAGTGTTCCCCAAATTGAGGAAGTTGTTGATAGACTCAAAGATCGAATGTAATATTGTTTGTATGCAAATGACTTAAAAATACATTAAAGAATCATATTGTGAAGGAAGATGTCCGCAGAAAATAAATCAAAACTAAATTTCTATTGCAAATTCTGTGAAAAAGATGTCGAACATGAATTTGTAGGAGAAGACAGAAAGGAAGCTTTTACACTTACATTTCATTGCCCAGTTTGTGGAAGTTACCATGTTTTCGAGTTTTTTGGTAGCCAGTTTGAGCAACCGACAGAATTAGATTAAAACCACATTTTATAGATTTTTCATTTCATCTTTATTTTGCCTATTGTATGGCAATTCCATGATTTTAGATACTCAGATTGAGTTCTTCGAAAAAAAACGAACATTAGGTTTTTAAATATGATTCTTGATAGATATATTAGAATCCAAAGGGGTTCAAATACATGAAAAAACGAATAATTTTAGGAATAGGCCTATTGCTAATATTACTGCCTATACTTTCACCGATGTCAAATGTAATTAATGCGACATGGGATGATCCTTCCGATGATGCTCCAAAATTAGAAGCATTTCAAGCAGGATCAAAATATGTATATGACATAACCACTTTCGATTATGGTGCAGGGTTCTTAGAAATTTTAGACCTTGTTCTTCCTATGGAAGCACCAGATTTCGATTATGGTTTCACAGGTACATTTGAAGGAAGTGAAATTATAGCATATATTACGGCTATGGACAGTCTACCATTATATCAATATGATTACTGGTATGATTATGCATATGAGAACATGACTATGGAAAACGCATTCCAAATGTTTACATATTTGCAACTAAACGATGATTTAATGGCATATGTCAATGCGTCAATGTTTACCTTCCCAGATGATTTCACAGATACAAACATAACCAATTACTTTAACTATTGGGCGTATGGAGAATTCATTCATACAATGGACTCAGATGAGTTCTGGAATGGATTTAATGTAACATTCGATGAACAATTTACTAATGGATGGAATGAGCGCTACAATGATTGGGGACCTGCATGGTTTGAATGGCCAAATGAAAATTGGTTCAGTGATGACAATATCTACCAATTCGGCAGGGAACTAGGAATGGCTATCGGATATGATATGGGTTACTACTCATGTGAGTTCAGTGCAAAAAATCTTGCATGGAACGACAGTGCACTAGCATTGGACGCTTTTTATGAAAGTTTCTTCGATGCTAGATTCGATGGTTTCAGTTCAGGAGAAGCTGATTATCTTTCTACTTATAGAATTCCAGATAGTAGACCTCCAGGAACTCCAGCAATTGCAACTCTATACGATTATGCCTACTATGAAAACTATAACAGATGGTATGAAATGTACTATCCACAAGGATATCAATACCAAGGAGCCCTTGAAAACTTCAATAGACAATTATATAACGACCTCTATAAAGATGACTGGGATACT
>JAGLTB010000027.1 GCA_023270155.1 Candidatus Heimdallarchaeota archaeon
GGTTATGACTCGGCATATGAGGATGGTTTCAATGATCCTGATACATACTTTGGAAGCGATTACCTAAACGGAATGCATTCCTATGGCTATGAAGGATATCAAGATGGTTTTGCTGCAGGAGCTGCAGATAACATAGCATCTAATCCTGAAAGTCCATTCCCAACAGATCCTTATCCAACTCCTTCAACACCATTTGAAGATGGAGCAAACTATGCATATAATGGACAATTCTACGATGGTTATCATAATGGATATATCTATGCTTCACTAGTTAACAGTCCAGATCCCTTGATGTGGATGTGGAGTAATGGACCATTCTATAATATGAATCTACCAGATGCTGAATTAGATATAGCAACTGGTTCTATAATTCCAATACCAATGCCACTGACAATGTTCAAGGACTTAGAATTTACATTGGATGCCATGGAAGATGATTACGAATTCTGGTATGGAAGTGGCTATGACTATTGGCCATTTACAGAAACATTTGTACCTATGCAATCAATTTTTGCTCCTGATACTAATTGGGCAAGCTTGGATGGTAATGATGTCGCAATGAATACAACTCCAGGATATGAATCACCTGGTATCAATACAACCTATGATGTAGCTAACAATTACTTCCTATTCGAAATACATATGGATATGACAGAACCTGGAATGACACAAGATGTCTATTGGGGTTACAATACTACAGATGGAATGTTACTAAACATCTCTATGGGATTAGATTTCTATAGTCTGACTGATATGTATGTAGATATGGTTATTGAGTTAAATTATAGTAAAGAAGAAGTAGTGACTTTTACTGATCTTACTTCAGATTCTTGGACATATTTCATTGATGATTTTGTCTTCTACTATGATGTTCCTCCAGTTGCACCACCAGAGTTTGTCGATGGACTCACTCAGTTCAAGACAAGTGGTTTAGACTCTATAGGAAATGACTTACTAACAGTAACAGTAGACCGCTATGAAGGACTTTGGGCTAATTACTCAATGGAATTATATAATCCTGTAGATCCCTTGTCAACACCAGGTATAGCAAGCTACAGTTATCCAATGATTTTTCCAGCAGGACCTCAATTCTTACCGGATTGGACTATGTTGGATGGAATGTTCACTACAGTAACTTCAGTTATAGGTAATCTAGATTACTTCATTGGTGCTCTAGCATTACTTGCTGGACAGAATACAAACGTAATCCTTAGTCAATTAGTACTTGATCCAGTAGTCGATTCATATTATTACACAACTACCGGTCTAGATGTAATGTATCAGTATATTTCAATTGATGCAGCAGTAGACTTCCAATTTGGTATGTTGAACGGAGACTACGAATGGGAAACAGATTCCGCAAACGGCTGGATAAAAGGCTACATATGGGTAGGAATTGATTACTTTACAGGTCAAGTTCTTGGTGGAGGGGTTAAAGCAAGCTTTGACCTCGTCATTGGTCAAGTACCTGATTATGGTATGAATGGTATGGGACTTGAAGCTTATCTAGAAATCATAATTGGTTCAGATTTAGCTACAATACCTCACCTTGATGCTCTAATTGGAACTTTACCAATAGTACCAGAGTTTGGATTAGTAACCATTCTAAGTATCATAGGACTAGCAGCTATTTCAAGCGCAGTAATATTCACAAAAAGAAGAAAATAATCTTCTAACCTTCCTTTTTTTTATTTTTTTAACGATTGCTAATACTACATTAGGATTGATTTTATTCTGTAATTGAAAATCAATTTCTTTCAAATCATAGATTAACTTTAAAATAGAAGAGTTTAAGGTGATATTATGGATTTAGAGCTTAATAACAAACACTTTGTTGTTACAGGTGGAACTGGGGGGATAGGTGAAGCTATCCTTTCTTTGCTTTCCAAAGAGGGGGCAAGAATAAATGTTCAATACTTTACAAATGTTGGGAAAGTCAAGGAACTAGAAACATTATACAAGGATCACAGTGTTAATTTCATTCAGTGTGACTTACGACAGGAAGAGGAAGTAAAGAAATTCTTTGAAAAATCAGTAAAACACTTTGGAAGAATTGATGGTTTGATTGCAAACGCAGGAATCTGGGCGGAAGAATATACTCTAACATCAGAAATGAGTCTGAAACAATGGGAAAACACTATACAAGTTAATCTAACTGGAGTTTTTCTGTGTGTCAAAGAATTCTTCATAAATCTAAAAAATCATCCAGGAAATAACGCTTCATTAGTGCTAATCGGTTCAACTGCTGGAATGTTTGGAGAAGCTGGACAAGCGGATTATTCCGCTACAAAATCAGCTTTAATGTATGGTTTAACTAAAACTTGGAAAAACGAAATTGTGTCCTTTGCACAACTAGGGAGGGTAAATACAGTAGCTCCTGGGTGGGTAAGTACACCTATGGCAGAGAAATCATTAAAAGATAAGCAAGTTGTACGCAAAATTCTCCAAACAATACCCATTCAAAAAATAGCTAAACCATTAGATGTTGCATTCTCAGTTGTTTTTCTTCTGTCTGATAAAGCAGCGGGTCACATAAATGGAGAAACGATTATGGTTCATGGAGGAATGGAAGGACGCGTTTTGTATGATAAAAATCAAACGAAGCTCGATTTCATAAAAGAATAATATCAGAAAATGTCTTTAGCAATATCTTTATGTTTATCTTGATTATGTTTATTTGATGCCTGAAAATCCTCAAATTGTTGATGTAAAGTCTAATTTTAAACAAGTTCTTCAGCAAGTAGAGAATTGTTCAGAAAAAGTTGGAAGAGATCCTCATGAGATAACTATTGTTGGCGTTTCCAAACGAATTGAGTTTGAAAGAATAAAAGTAGCAATTGATGCTGGTCTAACAATTATTGGCGAAATAGCTGGAACAGAACTTAAGAAAAAACTTCCTTTAATTACCAATTATTCCTCATCAACACAAATGCATATCGTAGGAAAAATGCAATCAAACAAAGTAAAATATGCAGTTGAGAATTGTGATCTGATACAGAGCATCCAAACAGAAAAAATTCTTTCACTAATAAATAGAAGAGCTCAATCAAGAGAAATTAAATATCCAATTTTTATTCAAGTTGATTATAGTGAGACAGCTTTTCCTAAAGGGCTTGACATGAATACTTCATTAAAGTTTATCAAAGCAGTAGAAAAATACTCAAACGTTGAAATTCAAGGTATTATGACAATAGCTCCCCTAGAATATGAAGTCGATCAAAGTAAACTTCGAAAATTCTTTTCAAGAACTCATAAATATTTCGCAGATAAAATTGTTCCACTGTTGGATGTAGAAAAACCTCAGCTTTCAATGGGTATGTCAAATGACTTTGATGTTGCTATTGAGGAAGGCTCATCAATGATTAGAGTTGGAACTGCGATTTTTGGACCAAGAAACTGACTATTTCTTATTCTTCTTCTCAACTATCTGAGTTGGATATTCAGACAACATGAACAAGGCTTCCTTAATAGTTTCAGAGAGATCAATAACATTAGCTTCTCCGTTTTCTATTAAGTAAGGGATAACTGATTTAATACCATCAATAACTGGTCCTGTGAATTCATCGAATTTTATTCTTGCAGTAAAACCTACAACATCACTCATAACGATAAGACGATCTCTGTAACCATCCATCTGCTTCTTATACTCTGGTTCTAAATATAATCGAATCTCCCAGTCATCTTCTATTTCTATGGGTTCCACATTTGGAAACTGTAAAAGTGACAGAATGTCCATTCTTGTTGAGTAAATCTCTTTTGGTATACGTCCTAGAGTAATATAGTATCCTTGTTTGTCACTGGATAATTCTATATCGTTTTGAACAAAGAAAGTACTTATCAATCTTCCATATGAGTTAATCCTCTTTGTAAATGTATTCCCTAATGCCCTCATATTAAGATAGAGATTATTCTCAAAATCACTTCTTGATTTACTTTTACTCCAAGCTTTCAATACAGCATCTGCGACTTTCTTCTCTCCACTGATCATCTGATTATATGACTCATCAATCACATATTCTGGAATACGTCGGTAGAGTAAAATCGAAATTGCTATTTCCATGAAATTCTTTGGTAATTCTTCTATTTCTCTTGGATTGATTTGCTTTAGAGTTTCAACTATCTCTTTCTGGCATTGGTCGATTGATATTGTGAATCTTCCATAGTCTAGTTTCTGTATCTTGAAGATATCACCCACCCAATCATCAACATTTCGATTAACAGTGTCTAAATGAGCTGAAAGATCAACACTAACTACTTTTGACCATCTCTCAACCAATTTAGTCATTTGATTGTTTAAAGGATTCCAGTTCTTTAACAGTCGTTTCCTTATATCTTTAAGTTCTTTAATCGCTCTACTGTATAATCTTCGTGCTTTTTTCTTGTAATTGAGATCATTAGTCCTTAAGGTGGAAAAACCATTTAGGATATCTTGTATGACTTTATGTGTTCGAGGAGCTTGTATATTCCAACTTTCCTGGCATTTTTCATGGAAATCTTTACCTCTGAATCTTTGTGGTATATTGCTTATTATTGGAAATATTGGAAAAGGATCGCTAATCTCTCTCAATCGGTGTGCTGGTGTTAATTTGGAAACCATTTCTTTATTAAAGACTGTGATAAGTGAATCTAGTCTGTTTATTACTCTATCTTCAAAATTGAAAAGTTGCTGTAAATAAGCTGTTATCATACCACGTAGGATAGCTTTTGCATATGCTCTCCTGAGAATTTTAGTATTCTTAAAGCAAATTATCAAGAACTCGGCATCTTTTTCTAATTCCCGTAATGGAATAATTTTATTGCTTATGCTTATTGTTAACCCTTGTTTCTGGAGTAACTCTGTGGAAGATATTGTTCTTCCATCGAATCTTAGGTTAGATCTTCCAAAGATGGATCTTTTTATTTGTACTGGAACTGAGTTTACATAAGCTTTGACGGTTCCTTCATCTATAGCTGAACCTATCAGATCTGAAGCACTTAAACTCATCTGAGATGCAGTTTCATACCCCTTATCTATTACATCTTTAGTAAGATTAGAAAGGATTTCAACTAGAACAGTTTTTGGAGCAAGTGTTTTGAAAGAATTCATCATATATTTATAAATATCGCCCAAAGTGGAATTAAACATTTGATCCTTGATCATCTTTTCTAATGTTGTGATAATTGCTCGTTCCAGAGCATTAGCGAATAGAACTGATTCTTCTATGTTTGAAACTTGTAACTGTTGCCCAATTCCAGTTTCTTTGAACCTTTTTGTGAGTTCCTTAATCCAGTTAGGTTGAAGAACTGTCAATTTAGATATCCTATCAAGAATTATGTTCCTCTTCACTTCTATTGAAGTTCTTGGTTGTTTATTCTTATCAGCTTTTATTTTCTTTTCTTCTAGAATAGAATATGTAAAATTAATAATCACATTCCAAATACTGTTTGGAAGTTTCCTCCCTGCAAAAGGACCTATTAATTGATTATAAAACAATCGAGCACCTTGAAGCACTAATGGTGAAACATCTTCTATAAGGGCATCACATATTATATTACCAATATGAGGAACCTCAGTAATAGTGCTTATATGTTTTTGAATCGTTGAATAGAGAGGAATGTCTCTAAAATCAATTAATGATAAAAGTGGTGTTGTCTTAGCAATTGAATAAATAACCTCTTTAGCTAGATTATGTGCGATAAACGAATTTGCTGAATGTATTTCATCAATAGTCAGAGCTTTGAGTTGTTTTGTAACTAATTTCTCCAAGTTTTTGGATAGGTGTTCTTCTATCAGCTCTAGAGGTTGAACATCTTTCTTTCTTAAATAATTTTCAATAAGGTTACGAATTTCATCAATTGCGTACCTAGGGTTTTCATATTCGAGAACAATGAAAGGATCATCAATCAATATTTGGTAGAGAAGATCTTGTGCAACCATCTGAACTAACAATTGCCTCTTAAACGATACTATAGATCCTTTATCCCAGGAATTTTCATCTCCCCCTATCCAATCATCAATGTTTTTCAACTGAACTAGAGTTGGAAATTTTATTGGATCTTTTTCAATTATTTGTAAGTATTTTTGAACTTTCTCCACTACTCCCCTATTATTAACGGGAATTGATATTTTCTGTTTTGCTATCGTGCATGCTTTAAGAAATGATTTTGTAACATAATTTGATGATATCATTTTACCTGCAGATAAATTTTGATGAAAATTAGGTGTTAGAATAATGAATCTGCAGAAAGCTAAAGCTAATTCTTGAACTATTTGTTCATCATATTTTGACAGCTTTCTTGCTTGTTCTGATTTCACTACATATTGAACTACAACATCATCTGCTTCTTCAGCAAGTGTAAAAGTACCAAATTTAACAAATTCATTTTCCCCTGTCATGATTTGCGAATTGGAAACATCAACCTCTGTAGACATTAAACTCTGAAGTGAAAGAAGAATTCCTTGCATCATGCTTGAATCTTTTGCTAACTTCCCCACAGTTGCAAAACTTATTCCTGCATCACTACCTGTCGATATCCATAAATCATAGGGGAATTGTTTTGTCATAGACCTCACTGTATTATATAACCTAGTTTTAGGCTCCAATTACTTAATATTTGTTATGTTTAATATTCTTTTTTCTATTGGTAAAGGAAAACTGCAGAATTTTGAGTAAATGTCCTCAAAACAAAGTTTTTTTAAATGCGAACTAAAAATGAAGCTAAACAACTATTTGGAACACGGGAAATAAAGATGGTTGAATCTACGAAGAAAGTTAATATCAGAAGACTAGTGTTAGACGTTTTAAAACCTCATCAACCAAGAATTGATGCTTTGGCTTTGGCTTTAGGAGTTTTATCAGGTATAGAATCAGTTAATATAACTAGAGCAGAAACTGACTCAAGTACCGAAGGTATTATTGTTACTATTGTTGGTCATGATCTAAATTTCGATGGGATAAAAGAAACTCTAAGGGAACATGGGTCATCTATTCACTCAGTTGATGAAGTCGTTGTTGGAGAACAGATTATTGAAGCTGTTAGATTACCAAATGAAGAAAGTATAATCTAGCTATTGTAAAGTAACTAATACCTAATCTGAGCTGGAAAACTCTATTTTGAGGAGGCGATTCATTATTAGTTAGAGTTAACAATAGCGTTTTTTCCTAACTCAAAAGCCTTCAAATTTGGTTCTATGTATTTCTTTGGAACTCTTTCTTTCAGTGCTTCTTTTAGTTCTTCATCAGATAAAGGAAATCCTTCTACTTGTGATAAAGCTCCTAGTAATACTATATTCTGGGCTAGTGAAAGGCCAGCTTCATGAGCTAATGCTTCAGAGTCTATCTTGATTATTTTTGCTTTGAATTTAGCTAAATTTTTATCTATCTTCTCTTGTGCTTCGATAGCAGCTTTCTTGTTCTTTTTCCAACTAACCGGATTTAAAACCGTTGTAGATGTTATTGCTATTCCCCTAGGTTCTAAATATTTAATAAATCGTAAAGTTTCATTCTCTTCTATTCCTACTAGAACCTTTGCACTTCCTTCTGGAATTGTAGGTGAGTGTAATTTCTTCCCAATTTTGAGATTAGTAATTACTGATCCTCCTTTCTGTGCCATCCCATGAACCTCGGATCCCAAAATATGTAAACCTTTTTTTCGAGCTGCAATTGCAATAATGTCAGAAATCGTTAAAATTCCCTGACCACCTACTCCAACTATAACCATTTGATACTCTTCAGTCATTTTATTCCACCTTTGAAATTGCTCCTGTTGGGCATATCTGAGAGCATACAGAACATCCCGTACACATTGCAGGATCTATTACTGTGTAATTTTTATCTTTGGAATTGGTATCTAAACTCCAAGAAATTGCTGGGCATTGATATTGAACAATGCAAGTCCCACACGCAATGCACACTTCTGAATCTGTATGAAAAACTTCTATTTTCTCTCCTTTTCTTCGCGTTCTTCTCCACCATTCATTTGCACAGATTTTTCTCATGATGATTACTGTTGGTCCTTCATGTTCTAATGCATCCTCAATAGTTTTCTTTCCGTTTTCAAAATCATATGGATCAAATTCTACTATATAATTGACTCCTAATCCCTTAACAACATCTTCGATTGGTATATCTTCTGTTGGATTAGGTTGAAATCCTGTCATAGCTGTCATTCTGTTATCTAGTATGAGTAGGTTGAAGTTTGCTTTATGATACACTGCATTTGCAAGTGCTGGTAATCCAGTATGAAAGAAGGTTGAGTCACCTATTAAAGCAAATATCGGTTTATCTTTTATCACTCTTGCAAAACCATTTGCCATACCTATTGATGCACCCATGCAAACTATCGTATCTGTTACCCACGGATCTAAAGAGTAGCAACCTATATCAGATGAGAAAATTCCATCTCGTTTTCTAACAACTTTCGAAAGCTCATAAAATGCCGCTCTATGTTGACATCCCGCGCAGAAAAGAGGTGGTCTGAAAGGAGTGAAATCTTTTGTTTCTTCTACAGCTTTTTGAATTTCCGATAAAGAAAGCAGCTCTCCGCCAAAAGCTTTTATCAGCCCTTCTGCAACGATTCTAGAATTTAATTCATGGTACCTTTTAGTTATTCCATTACATTTACCATGAATTCTCGGATAAAGGCTATTTTGAATGAATAAAGCTGAAATTCTATCTTCTAAATAAGGATCAACCTCTTCTATAAAGATTATATTCTTTTTATTTTGTGCAAACTCAAGAATTGATTTTTCATCTAAAGGGGATACCATTCCTAATTTGAGGATAGGAATTGTTTTCTTCAGAGATTTAAGTGCATCTTTCACATATGAATAAGATATGCCTGATGTAATAATTCCATATTCCGCTTCATTATCATCTTCAACAACAGAAAATCCACTCTCATGAATCCATTCTTTTACTCTCTCCATTTTTTCCAAAAGTTTAGGGTGATTAGCTCTAGCAATTGCTGGTAGACATTTAAACCTTGTAGTTTTTTCTAAATCACCTTCTTTAAAGCCTGATTCATATTCATAATATTGAACATCAGCTCGAGCGTGAGAAATTCTTGTAGTTGATCTTAACAGAATAGGTGCTTCAAATTTTTCACTAATATCAAAAGCGTGTTTAACAAAATCTTTTGCTTCTTGTGGACTTGAAGGTTCAAGAATAATGAAATTTGCGGAAACTCCTAGCCATCTTGAATCTTGTTCATTTTGACTACTGAAGCAATGTGGATCATCACCAACAACCGTTACAAAACCGCCTTTGCAACCCATGTACATAAAAGAATAAAAGGCATCTGCTGCCACATTCAAACCTACATGTTTCAGAGCAGTCATTGATCGTATACCAGTAATAGATGCTGCATAAGCAATTTCCATTGCAACTTTTTCATTTGTACTCCACTCTGCATAAAAATCTAGTTCCGCTGCTGCTGCGATTAAAGCTCCACTAATCTCGCTGCTTGGAGTTCCTGGATAAGCTGCGAAAACTTGAACACCTGCTTCAATAGCCCCTCTAGCTATTGCTTCATTACCTAAACAAAGTACTCTTTTTTCCTTATTTTCGATAAGGTCAGCTATATTCCCCATAGATATCTAAGTGCTTGAAATACTTGATAATAAAAAAGATTGTGAAATGAATGCTTACAATTCTACTCGACTATGTTACTTGTTAATTGTGTTTCGTAAAGATCGTAATATTTCCCTTTTCTATCTAAAAGCTCTTGATGTGTTCCCTCTTCAACTATCTCACCATCATCAATAACTACTATTTTTGTTACATTCTTGATTGTGCTTAATCGATGAGCAATTATTATTGATGTTCTACCTCTAAGTGTATAGTTGATTCCCTTTTGGATTAAAGCTTCAGTTATAGGGTCAACCGAGCTACTACACTCATCAAGTATCAAAATACTAGGATCTGCAACAATAGCTCTTGCTAGAGATATCAATTGTCTTTGTCCAAGTGAAAGTCTTGACCCTCCCTCCTTGACATCTGTTTCATATCCTTCTGGAAGTTGTAAGATATAGTCGTGCAGTCCTAGAACTAAACAAACATTAAATACATCTTGGTCATCAGCTTCTTTTCTTCCAAATTTGAGGTTCTCCATGATAGTTCCACTGAAAAGATATACATCTTGTGGAACAACTGCAATATTTTTTCTTAAATATTCAAGATCGATCTTTTTTATGTCAGTATCATCTATGAATAGATCACCTTTTGTTACATCATAATATCTAGAAAGGAGTTTCGTAATTGTTGTCTTCCCTGCACCAGTTTGTCCAACTAGAGCTACACTTTGTCCTGAATCTATAATCAAATTAATGTTCTTGAGAACCTGAACATCGTCTGTATAGAAAAAATCTACTGACCTAAGCTCCACCTTTCCTTTGATTTCCTTAGGATATAATGGTTCTTTTGCATTTTGAACACTTGGTGTCTCGTCCATTATTTCAAAAATTCTCTCAGCTGAAGCAAAACCGGATTGAATAATTGTATAGAAGGTGAACAAACTAATAATTGGCATGAAGAATCTATTTGAGTACTCAAGAAATATGTATAATTCACCTATAGTTAATGCTTGTTGAGTAATTACTAAATACCCTCCAAAAATTATAACTAAAGTACTTCCTAATCCAGCGATTATTTGTATAATCGGAATAAAAAGCGATGATACTCCTGCAGCTTCCACATTTGCTTCATAGTTTTCTCTATTAAGATCCATGAAATTTTCTATATTTTCCTCTTCTCGCGATAAAGCTTTTGTAACCTTTACTCCTGTTATCGTTTCTTGAAGATTAGCTGTAATTTTAGCTATTGCAACTCTTGTTCTTCTATAAGCTGATCGAACTCTTTTCTGGAAAAAGACAGCAGTAATAAGAAGGATTGGAATAATTGTGAAAGTTACAAGTGTCATTTGAACATTATAAATAAACATAATTACAATAATCCAAACCAAACTAAAGAAATCTGCGAATATATCTATTATACCGGTAGTAAGTAGTTCTCCAAGAGCATCTACATCATTTGTAACTTTGGATATAGTTCTCCCTGATTCTGTTTCAGTAAAATAATCAAAAGATAGATACTGTAATTTTGCAAAGGTATCATTTCTTATTCGATAGATCATCTTTTGCCCTAATTTCGCAAAGAAGATTGTTCTCGCTAAAATCAATATGAAATTAAGAATTATAAATAAGAGATAGAGACCACCCATTATAAATAAACTTGAAACAAAATCTAATCTGTCAAGTTTAATAAACATATCAATTGTCTGTTGCATTAAAATTGGAATTAAGGTTGAGAAAATTGAAGCAGTCAGAACAATTGCCATAACAGAGAAAGTTTCAGTTTTATAATGTCGAAAAATCCCAAAGACTCTTTTAAAAAGTGTCAAGTCTGAATATTTCTTTTCTCTTTCAGCTTCCTCTCTTCTCATGTAATGAATAGCCCAACCCATCAATCATTCCTCCTTGTCTTTGTTTCTTCAAACTCTTCATCTATTGGTTCAAGAGAGTAGCTTTGTGCTAATGTTTCATATATTTCTTTGTACAATCCCTCTTCTGAAATCAGTTTCTTATGACTCCCATCTTGTATAATCTGTCCTTTTTCAAAAACAAGAATCCTATCAGCATAATGAACCGAGGAAATTCTTTGTGATATAATAAGTGTTGTTCTTCCCTTGCTTAATATGTCCAATGCTTCTTGAATTTGAGCTTCAGTTTCAGCATCAACTGAAGCTGTAGAGTCATCAAATATAAGAATTGAAGGATCAGTTAGTAGAGTTCTTGCAATTGAAACTCTCTGTTTTTGTCCTCCTGATAAAGTGATACCTCTATCACCTACTTTACTATCATACCCATCAGGAAGACTTGATATGAAATCATGTATCTTTGCAATTTTTGCTGCTTGGACAATCTCCTCTTCGTTTGCATCTGGTTTACCAAATGCTATATTTTCTTTAATCGTCGCATTGAAGAGAAATGTTTCTTGAAGTACAAGCCCAATCTGTTTTCGCATTGCTTTTAATTTGTATTTCTTTACATCAATATCATCTATTTGTACACTACCTTCAAGAGGATCATAAAATCTTGAAAGCAAATTAACAAAGGTGCTTTTACCACTTCCAGTTCCACCTAGAATAACTACCTTTTGGCCAGCTCGAATTGAGACACTGATATTATTCAGAATAGCTCTCCCTAACTCATATTCAAAACAAATATTGTTGTATTGAATCTTTCCTAATAGTTTAGGTGGATCTATTGCATTAGGATCTTCATGCACTTCTCGTTTTGCACTTATCAGTTCGATAATTCTATCTCCACTAGCTAGCATTCTTTGTATAATTCCTACTAACCAAGTCAACTGTCTTGTAGGACCTGGAAGAAGAGCTAGATAAGATAAGAAAGCAATGAAACTTCCTAATTCCATTTCGTTTCTGATAACCGCTCTTCCACCGATAACTAGTACAAGTGTGGTTCCAATACCAATGAGAAGAGTCATTGTTGAAAAGTAAATAGCTCTGAAAACTTGAGTCTTAATTCTCAAATCACGATATATTGTATTTGATTCATCAAACTTTGTTATTTCATTTTTCTCTTGAGCAAAACCTCGAACTACATGAGTTCCCGTAACATTCTCTTGAAGAATAGAAGTTACATCACCAAATTGTGTTCTTGCTTGATAGAAAAGCGGTCTAACTTTGGCGCTAAACCAATAAATCAACCAGATAAAGCCTGGAAAAAGAGCTACAAGAATTAATCCTAATTTCCAACTCAAAACTAGCATAGCGACATAAGAGCCTATGAAGAATACTGCACCATTCATAATGAGTCTAATTGTAAAACTGACAAATCCTTGAATTGCATTTAAATCAGTCGTAACTCTAGTCATTATTTGCCCGGTATTCTCTTCGTCATAATATTCCAAACTTAATTGCTGTAGTATTTTATAGATATCATTTCTTAATTCATATACAACTTTTTGTGCAAACTTTGCTGCATAAAATCTGGAAAAATATTGGAGTATCCCTCCAAACAATGCAACTCCTAAAATTGCACCTCCAAAGGCCCAAACTAAAGCAAGACTTTCCCCAGGGATTGCAGTGTCTATTGCTTGTTTTATCAACAATGGAGTTGCTAATCCTATAATTGCTGCGAAAAAGGAAACAATGCTTACTGAGATTAGAAAACCTATCCTGTTAGATAAATATGGCCATAGAATGGCAAATATTTCTTTTGAGGAGTGTACCCTCTCTCGGTTCTCTAACCATGACATTTGGTTCAAGATTTAGTTTAAACGATTTAAGACTTACGATTAGTAATATTAGAATAAATTCATAGAAACAAGTTTTTTCAATAACGTTTATAAATGTCATTTGAACCATTGGTGTAGCATAAATATTCCGGAGGAAATTGTGTGAAATATACTAAAATCTCATGTATAGTAATTTTGATGTCGCTTCTGGCATCCCCATTTGCTAACTATAATATCAATGCGCAAGAAGAAAAGTGTCCAGTTTTAAGAGGGAACTTTGAATATCAAGGAATCGTACATGAACAGAAATTCAGAAAGAAACTAATACCAGGTTTCTATGATGAAATTTCACACCCTCTCTATGACGTGTTTGGTGGATTTAAACAACGAAGCTTTCTCTTTTGTTTTGATTCTTGTGATGATGATGATGAGGACATTGATCAGCTTGTTATTATCTATGGCATAGGAACCCTAAGAAACGCCCCACTTTATTCTATTGATTTTGAATATACTGAATTAGACGGAGTTTATGGAATAAACGCTTCGCATGAAAACGGAATAAATTGGGTAACAATATCTCCTGATGTTATGGATAAAGCTTTGCCTGAATATGATCAATTCTATTCTGCTATCTATACTCTGCTAGTAAACCAAACCTACTTAACTCACACGGAAATATACAAAACAAGAAATCCCGAGTTACCTTATACTCTAAATATCATCTATGAAGATTGGGACCTATGGGGATTTCATGAAAACTTGGAGAATGTTATATTTCTTGATTTAACAAAAAACACAGGAAATGTTGGAATTTGGCAACAGATCAACAAAGATGAAACGGTGATAAATGGTAATTTTTCAACGTTTGGTCCAGACAATCCAATTTTTGTTGACCCACAGGATGAAAACAATACTGCTTACTGGTGGCCAACATATAATATTTCTATCGCTCAAAATGTTGAAAGAACATCACTTCCACGAACAAATAGTTTCGAAATCGATTTTTCATTTATGGGTGTTATTATTGCGTTTTCTATATTATCAACGGTATATGTTATTACAAGAACAATTAGGAGGCGTAAGAAATGAAAAAGTATCAAATGTTCATAACATGTTTATTCCTTTCAACAATAATGGTTGTTTCATCATTCACACACAGTGCTAATGCTGCTCGTGATGAAATTAGTGACGAATGGGATTTTGAAGGTTCTCTAAGAGTACAATGTGAAGAGCAAAAACTGCTCATTTATGATCCTACAGATCCAAAATATGAAGATCCTCCTATGAATGAATCAGTTGATGGTTATGAAAGACCTCAAGTATATTTTCAGATTATGGGTTTCGATACTCTTGATGACCAGCTACTCGATCATTATTATGGTTTTTATGGGATTAGTTATTTTGTTCTTTCAGATTTCTATAATTATTCTGTTGAAGGTTGGGATAGATTTTGGGTTGTCGTCAATGCTAAATGGCGGTTGAGAATACCTGAAGGCTCAACAGCACAATGGGAAGTTCTGTATTATCCAGATCCTTATTATGATTTAATAAGCGTAAATCTACTTAAAAAAGTACCAATTTATTACGTCAATCTCACAAAAAATCTTGGGTGTAACTTGGAGTATAGAGTCGATTTAGGACTAAACTATACAATAGGTAATTTTACTACTTTCGGTCCTGGAGGACAACTATTGTATCCTGACAAACCAAGCTTTCCTGGATATAATGTTGGATTAACTCTATTTACTGGTATTTTCACTGTAGAGTACTTAGTACAAACAGGATTCTTTGGTAATGCGTTAAGTTTTGTTATGATAGTCTCAATATCTTTTGGGTTATTCTACAAGCTAAGAAAACGACGGAAACGAAAAAGTTAATCTCTTGATTTTCTCCCAAAAGCTTTTATTTTTCCTTTAATCTATATTTTTATGGTTTGAATATGTTTGGTTTATCTACTACTATATCCACGATACTCATTTCAGTTTGTGGTTTAGTTGTAGCTTTATTCATTATCTATCCAACATCTTCCTATAAGAAACAAAAGACTTGGTTTGCAGTTAAGATATTTCTCATCATTGTAAGTTTAATATTTATTATTTTGTTGCTTGAAACAAAGAGAGACAGCTTTTTCTTCATAGGTTCGTTTCTAGGTATTAGCTTCTTACTAAAAGCAGTTTTTCAATTAACCGAGTTAAAATCTTTAAGTTTACTGTCTTCTTACATATCATTTACATTCATATTTCTTGCAATGGGTCAAATTATTTTGTTTATCTTGAATTTAGGTTTCGCATATGTTCTTTTTATCTATCTATCCATTTACAAGGTATATATTAAAAGAAAAATAAGTCTAATGGAAGATAATAAGATTTCAAAAATCTCAACAAACTTGTTCTTATTTTTCGCTTCATTAACTATAACAGGATTCATAGTATACGAATTATTAAATGATCAAGTAATTTTGCTTCAGAATGATTCTTTGATTCAAATATTTTCAGGACGTTATAGCATAATAATTCTTGTTATATTTATTTGCTTTCTAACTGTAATACTCATCTTGATTTTCACATTAGATGTCCGAAAAAGATACACAAAAAGGAAGGATGAACCATGGTATTCTTAAACAGTCTCATAGCTTTATTCTTTCTTTGTTTATGTTTCAGCTTGTTGATTATTATAAGCACTAAAAAGAATGTAAATATCCTTTTTGGCTTTCTTATGATGGTTCTTTCAGGTATATTTTTGTTAAGCTTTTCAGAATTATCCGCAGAGAACGTAATATTCGTGATTCTTGGTTTGCTAGTAATCTCAATAATGTTTGCTTTTCAATTTAGAGATAAATTGATTGTATCTATTGAATCGGAAGATTCAGGGAGTGATAGTAATGGATAGTATTTCTTTAATCTTAACAATACATGTTATTTTGTTGTTATTACTCCCTCTTCTACGAAGACTTTTCAGTTTAATCTTTACTGAAGAAAAGGAAGCAAAGCTAGCTAATATGATAGTGTTCACAACTGTAAACCTCGTACTTCCTTTGAGTTTGTTAGCTGTTTTTCTCTTCTTAAATCTCACAGGATCCTTCAGCGAAACCACAACTAAAGTCCTACTGTTTGGAAGTGAAAACTATCTGTTTGAACTAGGGTTTCAAGTAACCTCTATACAAGTTATCTCTTATTCTTTCATTTTTATCATATCTTCTTTATTATCCTATAGAACTATTCTAAATCAGGAAAAAATCTTAAAAAAATATCCTGACAAAATCTCACTTCTTTTAGCAATCTTTGTTCTACTACTCTATTCCCCCAATTTCTTTCAACTTACGCTATTTATGGTGTTTCTGGATATCACAATTCTTAGACTAATTCAGACTTCCTTCAGAAATTCTGTTTTAGATGATAAGAGAGGTGTAAAACAAGTAGTACTTTCTCTTATCATAGGAAATTCGTTTTTAATGTCCAGTTTTGGTCTAATCATAAAACTTTCCAAGACTTTCGATTTTTCCTCTATATTTCATGATATAAGTTTCCACTATAACCTCTCTAATACATTTTTCGTTACTGTTTGTAGTGTCTTTCTTGTTGGATTAACTGCTAAAATTTCTCTATTCCCATTTCATGAATGGAAAAGAAAATCGTGGAATTCCAATAATCCTTGGATATTTCAAATAGTTTTCTTATATGTATCCTTCACTCTACTGTTTTTCTTCATAACACCTTTTATGGGAATGATTCCAGTAATTAAGAACGGAATTGCTTGGTATGGAGTCATTATTGCAATCTCAAGCTCAGTCTTAGCCGTTTTGATGCAAAAGAAAGAGGTTGGTTTAACATTACTTTTATCCTTTTACTGTGGAATTATACTTCTTACTATAGGTTTGAACTCTTATTTGGTTGCTTTCCAACAAACGATTCTTCTCCCCTTTATTTTTGGTATCTTAACGGTTTATTTTATTAAAAAGGAAGAACCTAAAGAAGAAAGTACTATATCAAGGACTCCAACTATACTAGTTTCATCATTACTTTCAATTCCAATTCTTATTGCAGGTCTCACTCTTGTAGGAGTTCCTCCATTGAATAATTCTCTTGTTTCTATTACATCCAGTTTGGAACATCCAAATATTCTCTTTAAGAATGGACTTTTAGCTCTTGGAGTAATATCTTCAGCTTTTGTTTTTTATTTGATTTTTAGAACAATATACGGAATATGGGCTCAGAAATCTCAAGCTGAAACAAAATTGTTGAATGTGCTTGTTGTAATAGGAAGCTCCTTTGGTATTATTCTATTTAGTATTTTATTACCATATCTTCTACCTCTAGAACATTTTCCAGTACTTATTTTATCTGAATCACGATTATATTTGAAATCAGCTTTACCTATAGCGGCAATAGGTTTCATCTTCAGTTTATTATACATAATTACATTTCACTATTTCAGAAGTAAACACGAGTTTTTCTCTCAAAAATCTAAGTCGATCAGTAGTATTATTCTAAAAATTATTACTTATGATTTCATCTTTGAGCTGTGTGCAGTAATTTACACGAAAATAATTGTTCCCTCAGCTACTTGGATTAAAAGCAGAATAATTATTGGATTCTTTGTTGAAATTGTTTATCACTATACTTACTTATGGCTATTACTTTTAATCAGAGGTTTAAGAAAACTAGTTTTCGATATTATTATTCAAACCATTAAGAAAGTGTTTGAAAAAACATCAAAATTTCTGAGAAGTCTGGAAAGGATTAACCTTAGACAACAATTACAATTGGCAGCTGTTTTCCTCGTAATACTACTAGTCGTTGTTATAGCATTTTACTATGGAGGTACCGTCAGATGAGACAATACAGAGGTGATTTCGCTTGAGCTATCATCTTGAGTTTCTAAAAACGTTCTTCCATCTTGAAGTATTACTGATAGGTGTTATTTCACTTATGATATTAGGAGGATTAGCAAACAAGATAGTGAAAAAAATTCTCATTTTCAATGGACGAATGAGGTTAATCTATGGATATATTGCAATAATCTGTAGCATTATCTCAATGATAGGAATCGGTTATATTATATCTCCCTTTCAAAATGAGACATCAATTTTCTTTCTGAGTGAATTCTCCCCTTTTTCAGTTGGTGCTTACTTAGCTCTCAGTATAGGAATCGTTCTTGTTGAATTCATTACTATAAAGGAAACTGACTTCTGCTCAGAAAAGAGTTTTAATGCATTTATTTCGCTTCTTTTAGTTCAAGCTGGTAGTTTCTTAATAGTTTCAGGAGTCTCTTGGCTTCTAGTTTTCTTTGGGTATGTTTTGCTTTTCACCTCCTTCAATTATTACATTCGTATCTTGTATAATCAGAATGAAACCAATGATCAGAACTTAATTTCACCCTATTTCATAATGAACGCACTATCGATAGTTATTCTTTTCGTAGGTATAATCTGTTACAATGTTACTGAAAATTCTTACCATATTCATAACCTAATAGGATCCCAAAAGATTTGGGAATTTCTAAGTTTAACTTTCATTCTATTCTTCTTATATATTCAACTCGGATGTCCTCCATTTCATTTCTGGATTTTCTCTCATTCCGATCAAGAAAAAAATTCAAGCTCACAATTGTTAATTGTAGTTCAAAGAGGTATAGCTATAGTATTTTTGATAAAAATTCTGAATATTTTCAGATATTCCAATTATTCCAAAGTTCTTTTATGGATTTTCGTTATTTCCGGAATTATTTTCACTTTTTGGGGAATTTTGGCATCAATGACAGAAGACAGATTACAAAAGCTCGTAAGTTACGTGAGTCTCTCTCATATAGGTTTTATTTTTCTTCTAACCTCTTTTCTCTTCTCTTCAAACATCGATCAGGAGATTACTGCGAAAATCTATCAAAGTTTATGTTATCTATCATTAACTTATATTCTTCTTTATTCCTTTGCTTCAGCTGTAACTAGTATAATTTCAAAGGGTTATGGTACAACTGAATTAAACAATCTAAGAGGTTTGGGAAGAAGAACCTATATTTTACCTTTACTGATGCTTTTATCATTCCTTCTTCTCTTTGCTTTTCCAATTGTAATAGGCTATCAAACAAATCTATTTAACTACAGTCTCATGCCTTCCTCCTTATATTTTCTAATGGTCCTATTTGATCTACAGATAGTTCTTTCATTTGTATATCTTGCAAGAATCCTGAAAATTTTATATTTCGAGAGAAGAGTACCAACTATTCGTTTTTCTACAGTTGAACCTGGAATATATTTAGCTCTTTTGTTCTCACTGTTCCTAGTTATGATATTCTTAATTTTTAGTAGTCGGATTTTCGAGTTCTGTTTGTATATGGTGGAATCAATTTCATAAATTCAATAACTTTATTAATATCTACTCTGCTTTAACTTAATTCTAATGACTCAAATAGACGATGATTTCTCTTTAGATATTGAACATATAAATTCCTATTTAGCTAATCTAAGAAATCATAGTCCATATGAGGATGAAATAAATGATTTAATAGATCATATTTTGCAACGGGGAGGAAAACGTATACGACCTCTTCTATGCTTGCTTTCCTTTGAAATGATATCTGGCGAAGAACGTAAAGACATGAGTTATGCAGCAGCATGTGCTCTAGAAGTTATTCATAATGCTTCTCTTTTAGTTGATGACATATTTGATAAAGATGTTTTTAGAAGAAGTGAAAAAGCGTTTTATCTAAAATTTTCAACATTTGCAGCACTTTCACTATCTTATTCTATGAGCAGCCTTGCGTTAAGTCTAGCATCTCAAACTAATGATATGGAAGTTGTAGAGGAACTGATTAATGCTCTTCATACCTTGTCTGCATCCCTGTTTCTTGAGCAGAAATTCAGATCATTAGGGGAAAAAATGTCAAAAGAAGATGCTTTAAAATTAATTGATAAGAAAACATCTAGTTTGTTTGAAGCTGCCTCTGTTATAGGTGCTATGCTTGGAAAGCAAGGAGAGAAAGATAAAGATAAAGAAAATATGAAATTGTTTGGTAAATTGTATGGTAGATCTTTTCAATTACGTGATGATATTCTTTCTCTCACATCCACTGAAAATGAGTTAGGAAAATCAGGTGTATGGACTGATATAACAAATAGAATTCAAACATATATAGTAATAGAAGCTATGGAATTAGGAAATGAAGAACAAAAGGAAATTCTGCATGATTACTATTTGAAAAAGAAAGAT
>JAGLTB010000028.1 GCA_023270155.1 Candidatus Heimdallarchaeota archaeon
GATACTAAATCCATGCTTTTCATATTTATATACCTAATTAAATATCGAAAAAAATTCGACATGAACAACATATTTAACCAAGCTATTAGAAATATTACAAGAATGTGGATAAATGCTAGTGAAACGAGTTATCTAATTTCTGAAGCAGCAGGAAAATTGAGAGATAAGCAAACACCTCCTGCGTCTTTCAGGATAACCCTCAAACGCATAGGTAATTTTCTAGCTTATGAAGCATCTAAATATTTAGATACAAAAACTTCATCAGTTGAAACTCCACTAGGAACAGCAAATTTTGATGAACATAAAGATGACATTGTTATTATATCCATATTGAGAGCAGCATTGCCTATGTCTGAAGGTGTATTGGAAATCCTTCCAGATGCAGCATTAGGAGTAATTTCAACCTCGAGGGGAAAAATGTTAGAGACTGATGGAACAGATTTTAGAATTGATTGCACATATACTAACCTACCATTTTTGGAAGATAAAGTAGCCATAATTGTAGATCCAATGTTAGCAAGCGGGTCAACTATGCTTTTCTTACTGAAGCAATTGGAAAATCAAAAACCAAAAAAAATTATTATTCTTTGTGCAATAGCAGCTAAATTTGGCATCGAAAGAATATTAGAACATTATCCTGAAGTTTTAATTCTTGCAGGGGCTGTCGATCCAATTTTGAACGAAAAGGGGTATATAGTACCGGGATTGGGAGATGCAGGAGATAGAGCTTTTAACACATAAATTTAGGTTGACTGTATGAGTGAAGATGACTTAGACACAAAAGATCAACATGTAGAAAATGAAACAAAGACAGAAGGAAAACTCACTTCAAGAATAAATCTTGAAGTTCCTTGGAAAGAATTTCTAAGTTTTAATCTTCTATTTCTCATCGTTTGGATTGGTTTTCTTTTATATTCATTTTTGTGGGCACCTGAATCCCAACCTGGAGATCCAGGTTTTGCTGATTTAATGAAGATCGAGGGTACCAATCCCATTGCTTGGAGTGTTTTTAACATAGTTGGTGTTTGGGCTTTATTATATTCAGTTGTTTTTCTAATTGAGAATAAAGAAAGATTCATTCCTTCTTGGCCTTTTGTTTTAGGAGCGTTTGGTTTGGGAATGTACATTTTGATGCCTTATTTTGCTTTTCGAGGTGTCAGAAAAAAGAATCCAAAAGAAAAGAAAGGTTGGTTTATTAAAATAATTGATTCCAGAATTCTTGGGATTATACTTGCTATTTTAACGCTAGGGATTACGCTTTATGGTATCATTGCAGCTAGTATCAACAACGGTTGGACTGAATATGGAACTATGTTCTTGAATATCAGATTCATTCATGTGATGACAATTGATTTAACTTTGCTTACTTTGTTCTATCCTATAGCAATATGGGCTGATATGAAAAGAAGAAACTGGCAAAACATGAAGCTTTTCATAATTTTTAGCATCCCACTATTAGGAGGATTGATTTATCTGGTTTTACGCCCACGTTTGAAATGGCCAGTGAGTTAAGAGAAAGATATTGATTGGGACTATCGCTCTTCAACGCTTAAATTTAAAAGTTCTTTTGCAGAATCTTGCACTGTGACGAAAGACTATGAAAGTTCCACTTCAAAAATACTGGAATGTACAAAAGAAGTACTTAGCTCCTTTCAAAAAGAGAGTTATCTTGTTAGCTTTTCTATTGGCTAGTGGAACTGTTTTATTAGTTGTTACTCCTCTAATAATTGAAAACTACATAAATCTAGCAATCCAAGATTCATCTTTAGAGGACTTAAGTGGTTTTTTCAGAGCCATTTTGAGGTTGTTTACTGATAACGATACTATTTTTCCTGCGTTGATTTTTCTTGCTTCAGTATACATCTTTCTAATGTTTATTCAACAAGCAATTTCACTATTTTCTGTTTATGTAGGTCAAAATCTCTCATGGTCTTCTACAAACATGTTAAGATCTGATTTAACAGAACATTGTGTAAATCTAGATATGACATTTCATAATGAACACAAACCAGGAGAGATGATAGAAAAAATTGATGGAGATATAAACACTTTAGCACAATTTTTGTCACAATTTTCAATACAATTGGTTACTTCGCTACTTCTCATTATTGGAGTTTTAGTAACATTCTTTGTTAAACATTGGACCCTAGGATTGTCATTTTCAGCTTTCACGCTCTTAGCAATAATTGTGATGTATAAAATGAGAAATTTTTCCGTTAAATACTGGGAGAAACAAAGAGAAGCTAGCGCAGATATGTTTGGAACGATTGAAGAGAGTTTAAGTGCAGTTGAAGACATTAGAGCAAATGGAGGGGTAAGCAATGCAATGCGTAAATTCTTTCATTACTCAAAAATAAACTATAAAACTTTTCACAGAGCATTAGTGAGAGATCAGCTATTTGTAATCACAATTTGGGGAATTATAGCACTGATAAATACTCTAGTATTTGCACCAAGCATTCCACTTTTTGATAAAGGGATTATAACTTTAGGAACAATCTTTTTAGTCCAAGTTTATGCAGGAATACTGCTAAGACCTATTTTTGTTATTACAAGACAAATGCAAAATCTTCAGAAAGCTGGGGCATCCATTGATAGAATAAATAAATTGTTCCAGATTGAAACAAAGATTGAAGATAAGGGGACAGAAGAGATCACTCCAGGACCCATTGCAATAGAGTTTGATGATTTAAGCTTTGCTTATCTAGAAGACGAATATGTTCTTAACAACATTTCTTTCAAAATAGAACCAGGAAAAACCTTAGGAATTGTAGGGCATACAGGAAGTGGAAAAACAACTATTTCTAGATTATTGTTTCGCTTATATGATATCAAACCAGATAATGGAAGCATCAAGCTAAATGATGTTGCTGTTAATGATATCGCTTTAAATGATTTAAGAGATAAAATTTCTTATGTTACTCAAAGTGTTGAATTATTCCAAGCTTCTGTTAGAGAGAATATCTCTTTATTTGATGAAAGAATACCAGATCAAAGAATTGAATCCATTCTATTAGATATAGGACTTGGGAATTGGTTTGATAAATTACCTAAGGGATTGAATACTATCATTTCTTCAAGTGAGCATGGAATTTCTGCAGGAGAAGCTCAGCTTCTAGCCCTTGCCCGTGTATTCATAAAAAGCCCTAATCTAGTTGTTTTAGATGAAGCATCATCAAGATTAGATCCAGTTACAGAAAATTTACTTGAGAGAGCAATTGAGAAATTACTCATTAATAGAACTGGCATAATTATTGCACATAGATTATCTACTCTTCAGAAAGTAGATGAAATTTTAATTATTGACAAAGGAAATATACTAGAATACGGTAAAAGAGAGGATTTGGAAAAAGATACTGATTCGAAGTTTTATCATCTGCTGCAGACGGGAGAAATAGAGGAGTTGTTAAAATGAAGGTTCTAGGACTAGCTTGGCAGTTAATACGCTACAAACCAGGATTAGTATTTGGTGGATTCCTTTCAGATGTCTTGTTCTTCTTACAGCCCCTTGCTGCTAGCTTTGTAGCTAGGGAGATTTTCAATCAGATTGAAGGAGCAACTGGTTGGGGGATAGGTATCAACATTTGGATATTAGTGCTATTAATCCTCCCCTTAACTATGGTATTGAGACTAGTAGGAGACCTTGTATTCGTTTTCACAATGTGGGTATTCTTTCTAGCTGGTAGTGTTTTGCTTAGAAGAAATATGTTAAGAGGAATTTTCAAGAAACCCGGAGCTGCAGCATTGCCAGATTCCCCAGGAGAAGCAGTTTCAAGATTTAGAGGAGATATAGATGAAGTAATGTGGTTTGTTTATCATATCACCGCAGTATTTAGTCTTGGAGTATTCACTGGATTGTCTTTCTATGTCATGCAAGGTATTGATTGGAGAATTACTGTTTATGTGAGTGTGCCCTTCACTTTAATGATGGTATTGGTGTATTTCACAAGACCTATCTTTACAAGATTGAGAAAGCAGCGTAGAAAAGCAGCAGGTGCAGTGACCAGAACGATAGGAGAAATTTTTAGGTCTGTTCAGGCAATCAAAGTAGCAACAGCAGAGGAAAATGTATTAAACTATTTCAGAGGGATAAACGAAAAAAGGCGTATAGCTGAAGTTAAGGATGAATTCTTTCACCGATTGATTCATGCGATATATTATGTTACTATCTATTTATGCATAGGAATCATTCTTCTTTTAGTTGGAAGCAACTTGAGTAACAATTTATTTTCCGTTGGTGATCTAGCGTTCTTTGTTGGAGTACTTGGAGCTCTAGGCGAGTTTGTGTGGGATCTTGGTGATATGATTCCAAGATATGTACGAACTAAAGTATCCCTTGATAGAATGTTTAAGCTTATTACAGGATCTGACCCAGCTGTAACTGAATTTGATCTGTTTAGACATGGTCCCATCTATATCAAGGATGATTTTCCACCAATACAACCCTTGAAACTAAATGAAGCAGACAAACTAGTAAGATTCGATGCAAGAAAATTATCTTATACACACCCAAATTCGGACAAAGGAATAACGAACATCAATATGACAATTATGAGAGGAACTTTTACAGTAATCACTGGAAGAATAGGATCAGGAAAAACTACTCTTCTGAGAACTTTACTTGGTTTATTACCTAAAGATGACGGTTCCTTATATTGGAATAATCAGGCTATTGATAAACCTGAAGAATTCTTTGTTCCCCCTCGAACTGCATATACTTCTCAGGTACCTCGATTGTTCAGTGAAACAATCAAAGAGAATATTCTAATGGGATTACCTGAAGAATCAGTAGATGTAGAAGAATCAATAAAATTAGCAGTTATTGAGAAGGAATTGAAAGATTTTGACAAAAGGTTAGATACTCTAATCGGTCCAAAAGGAGTAAAACTTTCAGGGGGGCAAAGACAACGTTTAGCTGCAGCTAGAATGTTTGCGAGAGAATCTGAAATTCTTATTTTTGATGATTTATCTAGCGCTCTTGATGTTGAAACTGAACAACTCCTATGGAAAAGAGTTTTTGCAAAAGAGGGGACCACATGTCTTGCTGTTTCTCACAGACCTATAGCTCTAAAGAGAGCAGATAACGTAATCGTAATGAAAGATGGAAAGATAGAAGCTCAAGGCAAATTAGATGATCTTCTGAAAACAAGCGAAGAAATGAGAAAGCTTTGGGAAGAAAAAATAATGCAAAAACCTGATTCAGTTATCGCACAGACAGATTAGAAAATTACTTCTATTGGTCACAACTTGTGATTTTTCTTTTTAAATACTAACAAGTTATTGTAGTATGAAAAATAACTTGGTGAATAAAAATGGATAAAGTAGTAGTTAAAGAGGATGAAACGATCGAGTTAAGTAATATAGATGGCGATCTTGAGGCTTTTGATGGGGCAACAATTAATGTAGCATCTAAAGTTGATAAGCTAGTAATTGCTGGAAATCTCTTAAGCAAAGGAGATGTGCTAGTAAATGGTTCAATTGAGGTTCAAGAGATAATACACCAAGACGGGTATCTTGAAATCGAAGGTGATGTCTTTGCTAAAAGCGTTAAAGTTAGGAACGGAGGAAGAGGAGGAAGTTCCAAGCTTATAGTTGGAGGATCACTTAAAGCAGAAGATACCTCCATTGATGGTGCTTTAGAAGTCGGTAAAGATTTTGATTGTCCTGAAGTGAAAATTATGGGATCATGTGTTGTTTATGGTGACTCTAATCTAGAAAATTACGACGTAAGTGGATCAGCAAAACATGAAATGAACCTTAAAGCAAAGGAAGTTGAAATTGGAGGTTCTCTAAAAATTGGAGGAGATGCAGTAATACTAGAAGAATTAGAAGTATCTGGTTCTGCTAAAATTGATGGAGCTCTAGATTGCCCTGATATAGAAATTGGAGGTTCTTTTGTTTGTAGTGATTTAATTACAAACGAAACCGATGTTAGTGGATCAGCAAAAACAAAATCTGCTCAAATTAAAGAAAAATTATCTGTAAGTGGATCATACAAATGTGAAAATAGTTGTGAAGCAGCAAAAATAACAATAAGCGGTAGCTGCAAATTAGGGGATGAATCTATTGTTGAAAAACTGAACGTAAGTGGATCAGCAAAACTTGGAGACAATTCAAAACTTCAGGAAGCAAAGGTCAGTGGATCTCTTGGTCTTGGTGCAGATGTCACTGGAGGTAGCATCTCTGTTAGTGGTTCATGCAGTTCAAGTGGATACTTAAAACTAGATGGAAGTATAGTTATAAGCGGTTCTCTTTCTGGAGAGGAAATTGAATCTAAAGAACTAAAGATAAGTGGTGGACTAAACTGTGAAATTGCAAAGGCTGAGTTGATTGACATTGGTCAAAATTCTCGTGTTAGAGGCAAATTAGTTGGCGGTACTGTAATTATCCAAAGAGGAGCAAGGGTTGAGGATATTATTGCAGATGAAGTTGAATTAGGTGAAAAAGTACGAGCTGGATTAGTGAAAGCTGGCAAAATTAATGCAGAACCATCAGCAAAATACGAGGAAAACTAACATTCACCTTATTTTCTTCTAGAAAATAACGAGTCCTACTTATGTGGGACTCAAACTTTTTATTATTTATCATGTATATTGCTCAGGTAAGGTAGATATAATGTCTGTAATAAATAGAACCAGATATGACATTTATGCTGATATTTTAGAAGTTCTTCAATTCTATACTGAGGCAGGAATTTCACAGATTGCTAGAAGGGCAAATATACCTTTAGATCGAGCAAAAGGATTGATTCATTTTATGCAAGCTCGAGGATTAATTGTAAAATACGAGAACATAGAGAAACGTCCAAAGTTTATCTATAGATCAACAAGTAAAGGTTCTGAATATTTTGCTATATACAAGCAGCTATATCATTTAGTTGTAGAATTGACTGAAGAAGAGACAGCAATTCAATTTGAAATTGAATAAAGCTTACCAAAACTCGACTGAAATAATTCTTATTAACTTATTTAGTAATGCCAAGTTAATGTTGGTATTCAAGAAAATAAGAGAAAGTGACTGGGGAGCATATCATGATATTGATATTGAATCTTTCTCAGAAGATAAAATTGAAAAAAGAGATTTTCTGAGATGGTTGGAATCAGATGGCTTTATCGGATCTTATTCTCAAGATAAACTGGTTGGATATCTTATGTTGAGAGCAATGGGGGATTATGGTAATCTAGCACGAATCGCAGTAAACAAGTCAGAGAGAGGCAAGGGATATGGCTTCAAACTAATGGATCGTGCTGAAGTTTACTTCAGGGATAGAAATGTAAAGAAGATAGAATTATATGTAGAAACAAAAAACGATGTAGCTATTTCACTTTACAAGAAAAGCGGTTATAGTTTATTATTTGAATCTTGGCATTATATAATAGAAGAGAATTTTGTTAAGAAAATAGAAGAAGAGACAACTCCTACTGATTCAGCTGAAATGAGAATTCAATCTTCTGAAGATTATGAGAATATTGTTTCTACCTTTCCTTCCATAAATAAAGAGGAATTAAAAAACCACCTGTTATTTCATCTATTCTTGCTTGTCCTTCAAAGATGTAAGGTAATCCTACTATCACCATTCCTAAGTGTAAAAGTGTTGTATGAAAGCTTAGAATAGTAGATTCCTGCCCTCCATGCTGTGTGTTTGTGCTAGTAAAAACACTTCCTACTTTTCCAACGAATGTTTTCTTAGCCCATAAACCACCTGTTTGATCTAAGAAATTCCTCATTTGAGAACACATATTTCCAAAACGTGCAGGAGTTCCAAAGATTATTGCATCATATTCAGGTAACTCCTCGATGGTTGCAATAGGAACATGTTCAAAAGCTTGTTGGGCCGCTTTTGCTCCAGATTTTTCAAGTATATGTTCAGGAACCAGTTCAGGAACACGACGAAGAACAGGTTCTACACCCGCTTCTTGAATACCTTCAGCTACAGCTTCTGCCAATCGATATAAATGACCATACATTGAATAAAATAACACTAATATCTTCAATTTATCACCTAAAATGCTCTGTGTAAAATATGCGCACACACGCTATTAAATGTTAGTCTGTAGCAAAAATATTTCGTCAATGAATTTTTGACTTTATAAAGTATTTTTTGAATATTATAGTGATGCAATCAGAGAAATTGCAAGGATTAGCAGAATCTACCATTCTAAAAGAAAAATATCCAGGCTACAATTATGCATTGTATTTCCTTGAATCAGAAGACATAGTACATAGAAGAATCGGATATTCACTACTTGCACCTATTTTTAAAAATCTCCCGAGCGATCTTCAGGAGCATATCTGTTTTATGTGGCAGATTGAAACAGAAAAAGGAAAATTAAACTTCAAGTTTGTTAAATGCTGTAATGAGATCTTTTCAATGGAAAAGAGAGGAACATGAAATCATCCACCCATTAGTTTACGTCTCATATAGACATATTGTTCTGTTGCTTCAGAATCATCTGCCATCCTTTCGTAAATTGATTTTTTCAAATCTATGGATTTTAAGGTTGAAGGAATATCTGTTTTTTCTTTGAATTGAATGATAATTTTAAACAAAAATATAGTAAAAAAAACAATTCCAACTACCATTAGTAAAGCAAAAACTGCAATCATTGAAATGAATGCTACTGAAACCATCTTCACTTAATAACTTATTTTTAAGATAATAAATCCTTTGATGCTAGGTGTGTGACTTCTGTCAGTTTTACTTAAGTGGAAACAAGCTCATTGCTCCAGAGTCGAATCATGTTGATTCATTAAACCAATTTCAATTCATTGCTAATTTATCACTCTTTAAGAACTGAAAGAGTTGTTCAAATAACAGATAAACACGAAAAATTAAAATATTTATGGTGGGGACTGGGTGATTTGAACACCCGACCAATTGGTTTTGCCGACATTGCTTAACAATGTTCTCTGGAGCCAACCACTCTACCGGACTGAGCCAAGTCCCCTACCGTTTGCTCGTTTCTTTGTTCTCTTTATCTTTTTTTAAGGTTTTCTTTACGTTTTATGTTGCTAATTATTCTATTATATTTATTTGAAAAAAAGACTAGTAGTTTACTCTACTAGTTTTTCTAATTCATCCACAAATCTTTCATATTGTTTCATTCCAAGTTTCCAGAAATCAGGTTTGGTGATATCTAAACCCATTAATTCTCCATATTCCTTGGGAGATTTGCTTCCTCCTGCTCTGAGTAACTGTTTCAATTTAGGAATGAATGATTCTCCTTCATCTAGATATTTTTGATACAAAGAATAGACAAACAATTGCGCAAACACATATGGGTAATTATAGAATCTAAAGTTAGGCATGTAATAATGTGGTTTCATTGTCCATTCCCAATCCATTTCCTCAAACCATTCAACAGAATCACCATAAATCTTATCTCTGGCAGCTGTCCAAAGTTTGGATATAGTTTTTCCATCAAGATATTTACCTTGTTCAACTTCATTATACATGCTCTGCTCAAACCACACTCTAGCACTTACTTGAAAAGTAGCCATTCCTGCACCATCCAATACCTTACTTAGAATAGCTTTCTTTTCTTCATTTGATTTTGCTTTAGCTAAAAGGAGATCTGTTACAAGTAATTCTCCAAAAATTGAAGCTACTTCTGCAATAACCATCGGACTACGTGCATTAGAGAAAGTTTGTTCTCTTGTAGCCATATATCCGTGAACCGCATGTCCAAGTTCATGAGCTAAAGTATAGATATTTCCAAGAGAGCCATTAAAACTCTGAAGAATGTAAGATGTCTTTCCTGAATACCAGGTTGAACAGAAAGCACCATTTCTTTTTCCAAACCTAGGGCTAGCGTCTATATGATTTCTCTCAAACATATCCTTCGCGGTTGATAGAAAATCATTATCAAAATTACCATAAGCTTCTAGAATTATTTCTTGTGCGTTTTCCCAGGAATATTTCATATCGGGAGCATCTAGTAAAGGTGCAACTACATCCTCACACCCTAGCTTAGGTAGGTTTAGGAGTTTAGCTTTCAATTTTAAATATCTCTGATAAATAACTGCATGTTCTTCAATTGCTTTCATCAGATTATCAATAGTTTCTTGATCTACATCGTTGGCTATTAAGCTTTGATACATTGGAGAATCATAATTTCTTCTCTTAGAAATCTTTGACCAGTCACTGACGATATTGTGCATCGCAGAAGAAAAAATATCTTGATCTATCCCTAACAGACCATAAATTGATTTATTTGCTGATTTTCTTGTACTCTGGTCCCGATGAGACAATAAACCGTTAGCTTCACCATAGGATAGAGACTTTGGCTCGCCTTCCACTTCTATAACAAATTTTCTTGTGTTTAGCCATTTTGATTGTAATTGCTGCCAACCTTTTACTCCATATTGATCTTTTTCAATTATCAGCTGTTCTTCAATTTCAGAAAGCTTATGTGGATGAAGTCTTCTTAACTTTTCCAAGACGTGCTTATAATTCGCTAGCTTAGAATCATTTACTATGTTTTCCTTTTCATAGACTAATTTACCTATCTCAAGTTCAAGAAATGTTAATTCTTTTCTTATCTTTGCAGAAAATTCTTCCACTCTATTATTTAGCTCCCTATTTTCAGGTATAGTCATATTAGCAGCAAAAGTCAGTCGAGAAAACATAGATAATTCAAAAAGATCAGCAGAGAATTTTTCTTGTTTTCGTAGAAGTTCAAGTAAATTATCTATTGAAAAACTAGGTGAATTTATCTTGTCCTTGTAATTATCAATAAATGTTTTAGCTCGTTTGTCGAGATCCTCAATAACAGCTGTGATTTTGGGATCGTCTGATCCTTTAAACACCTCTGTTAAATCCCAGCTTATTTCCTTCTCACTCATAATAATCAAGAAATGGATTTGTATAGATAATAAAAAGATTATCAAATGAATGAATCAATTATTCATTCTAGATAGTAATTTCTATCATCATAAATAAAACCAGTAATATTCTCTCCCTCTTCTTTCTTTGGAGGTAATCTTTCCAAATTATCCTCATAATTTTCGTAATTATCCATAGCCATAATTACAACAGCATTTATCTCCTTTGACACAATCATATATTCTCGCATAACTATTTCATCGTTCTTCTTCCTTCCCCTTTTTTCCACTCGCTTTCTATCATGTTGCCTGATTTCACGATTTTCTAAAGATTCCATTTTAATTTGTTGCTCAGATACGCTCTTTACAACCCACAGTATCTTATCATATTCCAATACATCCCCTTTAGAGAAAATAGGTAATCTCACCAAATAGGTGTTCGTGAAAACATCAGTTCCATCTCTCGATGTAGTTTTATGCTCGTAAGCAACTGTAATTTTCCCTGCTGAAATACCCTTTATTTCTTTTGCTAAGGATTCTGCTAAGAACTTTGTACTTACCGTTGCAGTTATACCATCTTGATCCACATCCAAATCAAGAATATATGCCATTCTCGCATCTTCGTACTGTTTCATCATCCTTTCTATTAGCGCCTCTATATCTTCTTCTTCCTTTTCTGTAAGTTTTCTATCCTCCCCTCTAACCTGCAAAATAGCTTCATAATAACCGGTTTTATACTTTGAACACTCATCACATACTGTTCTATGCATTTTAAGTCTAGTTGTAAAACTCTCTTCAAATTCACTGAAATCTTCGTGGGGTTTTGCATAAACTCGTGTTGATGTTGCAAATTCTTTTACTCCGTAATTCATTATTTTGCTCTCTTCAATATCATCCTCAAATTCATACTGAAGAGGGGTATCTACCTCTAGTTTTTCGATTATTGCACTTCTAGCAACTTCTCTAATAATTTCTTCTAGATTCTCATCTCGTTTCCAAGTATCTACACGGTTTCCTAGTATACGTAAGGTTCCGCATTCATAACAGATTTCAACCTGCAAGGAATCAAGTTTTTTTATCTTCAAAGGATTTTCTTTCTTGTAACATTTCTCGCACAAATTGTCTAAAAACGGCCCATTCATGGTTCCGCAAACTGCACAAAATCGACCTCGTTCAGAAATTTTTATCACCTTTTTAGAGATTTAAGCTAGTTTATCTTATCAAGATTGCATGACCGATTTTATCTTTCTTTTCTGGATGCGCTAACCAGAGTACAGCATCTTCATGAATAATTCTTTTCTCAATGAGTAAGCGAATTATTTGAGTTCCAATTACATTTGCAGAAGTACATCTTTTAATTTCATCCAACAGTTCTTTTTCACTAACTAGTTCTTTTCCATAAAAAGTCTGATTGACCTTGATCTTTACACCATGACTATCTAGTTCTAATTCTGCTATATCTTTGTCACAAGCAGCTACTAGTCTTTCACTTCGTTGCTTGATTATCTTCATGAAAAAAACTGTCATTAAGAATCACATTTTTTGTTATTTTCTCAAAGGTTTAACAGCTGTTGAAGCTCCACAAGCATCACATCTCTTTCTCATTATACGAGTTTCTATAACAAAAGATGTATCTGGTTTGTCGCACTCTCCGCACATAACATACTCTTTTACGTAACGTTCTAGAAGAGTTTGCAGTGTTACCTTAGCATGTTTTCCTGCAAATACAGCTCTAGCTCCTTCCATTACTACAGAAGTTGCTAATTCACCAGCCATAAATTTCAGAAAATGATTTTCATCTCTGTTAATTGTTGATAATACTTCTCTAATGTTTGTTATGAAAGTCTTATTTCCTTCTATAACTGAAAGAATCTTTGGTATTTCGAATCTCGATTTCTCGAAGACTTTTTCAGGAAGCTGTCCTCTTGCTCTATCCAGCAATTTATCATATTCCATTTTCTAACCTCATTTCTTTCTTTTTTCTAGCCTTTTTGTTTGTTTCGTTTAGAACTTCTTTTCTCAACACTATTTTTCTAAGCATTTTCTCTATAGAACAAAAGATATTTTAAGACAGTCCTTATTCATAGTCTGAGGTTAGTATTTGAGTAGTAGAGGAAGAAAACCAGCAAAGAAACCTAAAAAAGGAACAAGAGGAACCGATTGGGTTACTGCTAATTCTGATGCCATAAGGGCACAATTACCAGGCGAAGGCGAGCATTTTGGTATCGTTATTCAAATTCTTGGTGCAAGCATTCTATTGGTTAAATGTATAGATGGCTTCACAAGACAAATAAGAATTCCAGGAAAATACCGTAAACGTCTTTGGTGTAGAGTAGGAGATTTAGTAATCATTATGCCCCAATATGGAATGAACCCAGACGAAAAAGGAGAGCTTGTTCACAGATTTCGAAGAAATGAAGTTCAGTGGTTAATTAATAATAGACATGTTCCTGAGGATTTTGTTAATTAATTAAGCGCTGATAGTATTTAAGAAGAAATATTAATTTGTGTGCTGTTTTTAGCTTGAACAATAGTTTTATTTAATTCTTAATTGTTTATAATACTACAAGCGCAAGCTTTAGACTTAATCACCTCCACGAGTAAATTTACTCTGTTGATGATAACTCACGCTCAATCACTGAATATAATAATGTGATAAAAATGTCGGATAAGCAAATTGATACAATTGATCAAAAATTGGATAAGGAAAGAATCAAAGAAAAAGATAAAGATATGCTTAAAGTGATTGAGAGTGTTTTTGATGATCAAACACGAATGATTGTTTTTAAGCTAATAAATAAAGGTGTATTGAAAGAAATTAGTTATGTTGTTTCCACAGGAAAAGAAGCTAACGTTTACCATGCATATGGTGTCGAAAACGAAGAATTGGCAATAAAAATCTATCGTACAACTACTGCAGAATTCAAAAGAAACTGGATGTATGTAGAAGGCGATCCAAGGTTTAAAAGCTATAAAAAAGGAACATATTCGTTCATCTATACTTGGGCAAGAAAAGAGTACAAAAATCTACAAAGGATGCTAAAAGCCAATATTCCTGTTCCACCTCCTACAGCTGTTTCCAAGAACGTATTAGTAATGAAGTTCATAGGAGAAAATCAAAATGCAGCGCCTTTATTAAAGGATTCAAAGCTAAAAAAACCCAATAAAATATATGCCAAAGTAGTAGATTTTTTGTTTAAATTATACGATGATGCACATTTGGTTCATGCAGATCTCAGTGAGTATAACATTCTATTTCATAAAAAGGAACCTGTCATTATTGATGTTTCTCAAGCAGTTTTACTTGATCATCCTTATGCTTCAGTCTTTTTATACAGAGATATAAGTAATGTCAATAGATACTTCACATCTCTAGGAGTGCAAACACTCTCAAATGATGAGCTTTATGAACAAATAACTGAAACACCCCCTAGCCCAAAGATTAAATCAATGGAACTTTAATGGTGCATAAAATGTCGAGTGAATTTCTAGTTAGGATCCCGCTTGAAAGAATTGCGGTGTTGATTGGTCCAAAAGGTAGTGTAAAGAAGAAAATTGAGGAATTAACTGAATGCACTCTTATGATCGATAGTAATAGTGGTGATGTTATTATTCTTGCAGAAGAAGAGTTAGAGGATCCAGTCAGTCTCTGGAAAGCTAGAGATATGATAAAAGCTATTGGAAGAGGTTTCAGTCCCCCGAATGCTTACAAGATAAGAGATTCCGGATCCGGATTTGATATAATACAATTAAGAGATTATGTTGGAACTTCCCCAAATTCTTTAAGAGAAGTTAGATCAAGATTAATTGGACAGAAAGGGAGAACTAGAAATACTATTGAACAGATGGCTGGAGTAAATATTTCTGTTTTTGGTAATACAATAAGCATAATTGGTGAATTTAGAAGACTACAATACGTAAGAGAAGGTATTATTAGACTAATTAATGGAGCAAAACACAGTACTGTTTACAAGTATATCGAAGAGAGGATGAGAGAGTTAAAAGGCGATAAAGACAAATTATGGATCTCTCATGCAAAGGAAGAAGATTTAGTCGGTATAACTGACTTAGATGAGTTAGAGCGTTTAGTATTTGAAGAAGAGGAAAAAGAAACAAGTGATGAATAATGCACTCTTCTGATGTACGTTTTGATTTGCATGTTCATAGCTACCATTCTATTGATTGTAAAAGCAAACCACGGGATTTAGTTAAAATTGCAGAAAAGAAGAAACTGGCAGGAATTGCAATTACTGACCATAATACTACAAAGTTTCATAGAAATGAGCACTTCAAAAGCAATATAATAATTGTCCCTGGTGTTGAGATTTCTACCATAAAAGGCCATGTCATTGGATTAGGAATAGTTGAAGATATTCCAAAAAAAATGACAGTAGAAGAAACAATTGAGAGAATTGAGGAACTAGGAGGACTACCTGTAATTTCCCACCCCTTTGATTTTACCAGAAAAGGAATTGGAAAAGAAATATACAAACTTAGTAATGTTGCTATTGAAACACAAAACGCTTCATGTCCTTTTCAAAGATTCAATAAAAAGGCTAAACGTTGGGTTCTTGAAAATAATCTACCTGAAACAGGAGGTAGTGATGCTCATAGAGTCAAAGATGTGGGTATGGCATATACTATCATGGAAGAGCCAACTGAAAGTGTTGAAGATTTGTTAGAATTTATTAGAAAAAGAAAATCAACCGCGGGTGGAAGTCATTTATCTATCCCTGAAAAAATAGTGAGAACTTTTCAAATTCATTTTTAAGAAACTTAATACAAGTTCAATTAAAAGAGTAAAGCAGAGTGAAAAGTCAGTTCACTCATTAACTTGGAGGAAAATAATAGGAATTAGAAAGCGTTGTTTTTGTTCCACATTTCTTCCTTAAGTAAATCGCGAATTGCAACTCTTATGCATTCGCTCCTATTTGGATATCTTTTCAATCTTACTAATTCATCTAAATCATGAAGGAACTCATCTGGTAGATGTACTGTCACTAATTTCATTCTTCTTACACCTCTAATTTTCCTTTGTGTCGATTATTTAAAGGAGATGTAATATTAGGAGAATATACTTCTCTATTTTCGCGTAAGTTACCCATATGTTCATTATAGGAAAAAAAGAAGAGTAACTTGCACTTCTCGTCCTAAGACTGCTTCATGATTGATATTTAGAGATATTACATTATTTGATTTCTGTTCCAGGTGGTACAGGTTTGTCTAAATTCAGTAAGATTGGTTCTCCATCAATGTCTGCTGCTAGTAACATACCATCAGATTTTTCACCCATTAGAGTAGCAGGTTGGAGATTTGTAACTACAACAATTTGCCTTCCAACCAAATCCTCTGGTTTGTAATATTGTTTAATTCCTGCTAGTATTTGTCTTTCTTCTGTACCTAAGTCAATTTGCAGTTTTATTAGATTTTTACTTTTTTCAATAATAGTTGCACTTTTTATTGTTGCTATTTTTAGATTAACTTTCTTGAAAACCTCGTAATTTATTCTTTCCATTTCATCCTCACCTTTTTTCTCTTGTCCCTTGTTCTTTTTCCTCACTTCTTTCAATTTCTTTTGTATTTCATCTGCTTTAACTTTATGAAAGACTGGTTTAATTTTCTTAATCTCCTGTCCAACATGTGTCTCATTCACATCGATTGCGTCTATTCCTTTATCAACTGGTTTACCTTGAAAACCAAGAGCACCCCAGATTTTCTCTGCTGTTCCAGGAATGATAGGCCACAGGAGTACTGAAATAACCTCGGAGATCTTTGCAGATAGATTGAGAACTGTCGCAGTTTTCTTTTTGTCTTTCTTTATTAGATGCCAGGGTTCTACTGATGAGAAATATTGGTTTCCTAATCTTGCTACACTTATAGCTATTTTTGTTGCATCTTTAAGTTTGAAATTATCCATAGCATCCAGATAAAGAGCTATATTCTTCTCTACTTGAGTTAAAATACCATTTTCCTCTTCAGTTAACTTCCCTCTTTCAGGAATTTTACTCTGAAAATGTTGCCCAATAAATGTTAGTGTTCTATGAATAAAATTGCCAGTTACATCATTAAGATCAACGTTGACATTGGAAGCAAACTCATCCCAATCGAAATATGAATCCTTTAGCTCAGCCCTATTGTTACTTAAATAATATCTCCAGTAATCAGCGGGTAGTGTAGCGGTAGCTTCATCACACCAAATTCCAATACCTTTCGATTTAGAAAATGGTCCCTCTTTAAATTGAATGAAATTTGTGGTTGCTACTGCATAAGGTAAAGGATAAGGATCTCCTGTAGCTAAAAGCATTGCAGGGAAGATTAAAGCATGAAATATTATGTTATCTTTTCCGATACAAAATACAGTTTTTGTGTTTTTATCCAACCAGAATTCATCAAACAGTTTTGGTTTTCCTTGTTCTTCTGCAATAAATTTCACTGTACTAATATAGCCAAGTACATTCTCAAACCAGACATACAATACTTTGTTTACAAATTCCTCACCGAATATTGGATCAATTGGAATCCCCCAGGTCATATCTCTGGAAATCGGTCGCTCTATTAGTCCTTCTTCAATCATACTTAGAAGTTTTTGCTTAGCAAATGGTGGAATATGAGAATTCTCATCTGCAAATTTCTTTAATGCGTCTGAAAACGCAGGTAAGTCAAAATACCAATGACTAGTTTTCTTGAGCACGGGGGTTTTATGACAAGTTATACAATGTGGTTCGATTAAATCAGTAGGTTTGAGAATGGACTCACATTCTGGATTATTACACTGATCCCCTCTTGCTCCTTCAACACCACATATAGGACAAATGCCCTCAACAAAACGATCTGGAAGAAATCTTTGATCATGGACACAATAATATTGCTCAGTTTCTTTGAGGTTAAAATAACCATTCTTATGAATTTTCTTATGAAATTCTTGTACAAAAGATATGTGGAGTGGATTATGCGTTGTTGTGTACTTATCAAATACAATATTCCATTCGTCTAACAACTCCAATGTTCGATTGTGATATCTCATTGCTAATTCAATAGGTGAGACTCCTTCCGCTTCTGCAGCAACCACTATAGGTGTGCCATGAGCATCAGATCCACTAACATAAAGAGTTTCATGTTTTCGAAGTTTATGATAACGAGTGATAACATCACCCCACAATAACTGTGAAAATGTTCCAAGATGAGGAATATTATTTACATATGGCCATGCAGCTGTGATTACCCACTTTTCTTCAGACATTATTAATCACCCTTAAGGTATTGATTTTTGATAGGTTCCATTTCTCAGGGTGTAGAAAACTAATTGATTTTTGTGTGTTTTGGATAGATTCTACACTCGTTATTATAGAGTCAACAATTAAAAACAGATAATTCTGTTTGTAATAAATTTTTGGTGGTATATACTCTACTCTAACTGACTGACTAAAAGAATTATTAAATCCCTTTTTGGGAAACCATTTCGCGATCCCTCTGTTCGATCACTTTACCACCTAAAATACACCTTCTATTCTCATTTAAAAACTTGATGGAGAATAATCTCTTCTGAAATCCAAGGAATTCTAACTTGTTTTTCCTATCATCCTATAGTATAATTGTTCTATCTGATCTGTAACGTGATTAAAAGAATATTCTTTCCTTATTCTCTTCCTAGCTGTTTGAGCTTTTTTCACATATGAAGAATAATTATCAATTACATTCAAAATAGCATCTTCTAAGGATTGAGCATTTCCCGCTTCAAAAAGCATTCCTTCTTTTCCTTCCCTAAGAAGTCTTGGAATATCTCCAATATTTGAAGCAATTACAGGAATTCCCATTGCCATTGCTTCGATAATAGTTGTGGGAGAACCTTCCCAAAAACTTGGAAGAATCAACGCATGTACTTTTTCCAGAAGAGAAGGAATTTTAGAATGATCTACTGCACCGAATAATTTTACTCGCTTTTCTTTACTAAATTTCTTTTGTAATAAAGGAAAGAGTGAACCATATCCAATAAACCAAAACGAGAGATTTTTAGTTTCTTTTAGAAGTTTTTGAATTGCATGTATATAATATGATATGCCTTTCCAAGGTTCAAGGTCTCCAATATATGCAATTTTGTATTCTTTATCTATACTAGGAACAATTTCTGGAAATATATCTGGATTTATTGCATTGTTTATAATCATTAGTCTTTCTTGATCTCTGTGTAAGCTCTGTTCTAGAAGATCTTTATCATAACTACTAACTGAAGCAATCACATCAGCTTGTGATAAAACGAATCTTCCTAAAGTATAATCGTAGAACTTTTTTGCAAATTCCTTCACAAATCCAGTTTTGTAAGGAGGAGATCCTACGCCACCATGAATGTGCAGAAGCAGTGGCTTTTGTTTGAACAACTTTGCAATAGCTGCTTGTATTGTTGTGAAGTAAATGAAAGAATGCACATGAAAAACATCTACTTTTTTTAATTTGAGTAATTTATGAAGCATTATACAAGCTGGATTTATGCCAAAAACATCCCACGGACTATAAAAACGGTGAACGGTCATATTCTCATAATATGTCTGGTATGGAATCTTTGTTGATTTCTTAGTTGTAAAAACATCTATATGATGTCCTCTTCTTGCTAATTCCTTCGATAAGTGGCTCACATATCTTTCAGTACCCCCATAGCTTTTAGAACCAAAGAAAGGAGTCACTTGTACTATTCTCAAAGAATCCATAAACTTCACCTATGTTCTATAAAGCAAGAAATTCTTCCCATTACTTGTTATCAAATGGAATAGAGGGATGTTGTTATAATTCAAACAAATGTAGAACATGAGTTCTTCTGGTGTGAATACTATTGGCGTTCCAAGCCATTGATCCATTACTTCACCAATTACGATATATCGTATAAAGAATGATGATTTCATTCGAAGTGCATTCGTTTCCATTGAAGAGTTGGAATCCAACAACAAAGGAATGGAGTAAATATTAATTCCAGAAATGAATTTCGAAATGGAGAATGGCATACTGATCGTTGTTCCAGTATAATCAACATTAGCTTGAATATTATAAGCAAAAGTTAAGTCATAATACTCGTTTGTTAGGTTATAACCTGGAAGATATTGATTACCTATGTAAGCAAGACTAAGGTAGGAATTAAAGAGCAATCCTACTATAAGAAGAGTTGACCATCTTTTTTTAAGATATTTTAAGAATCCCGAAATTGAAAGAAAACCAAGAATACTTACAAATATAATTGTAAAAACAAATGTTCTAGGTGCGACCCAAGAAAGCTCATGTTCTGTAGCACTAAATACAAGAGAGAAAATTACAGTTAAGCCATAAAAGCAAAATCCTAGAATAAAAAGGGCATATTTTGTTCGATTGGGTTTAATTAAAGCCACACCACTTAAAAGAAAAAGAATTACTAGCTCGGTAGAAACATACCAAGAGGGAAGATTGGAGGTGTAGAAGAATAATCCAATAATTTGTACTATTACCATCCCTCCAACAGTTATCAACAACAATGCTTTTGAAAATTTCTGTTTAGTGAAAAACTCCGATAATCTTTTTCCGTACCGCTTTCTTATCAGAAAACCTATCAAAGTTATGATTACCCAGAGCACAAGCAAAGAGAACATGTTCTTTATGAATATATTATAAAGCGTCTCATAGAATTCATTCCTTGAAAAATAATAATTCACAATACTAAATTCTCTGGAATTGAGTATAGTGTTTACAATGATAACAGCGGGTAGAGCATAAACAAGTGATAAAATTGATTTGTAATCTTCAGCAAGGAATATACTAACAAAGAGAATAACAGGAAGTAAGAAAACTGCAGATAAATGATGAACTTTGACTGTGACTATTGCAAGGAAACCTGCCATTAGTTGTGCTCGGAAGCTTTCAGGTTTACAAAGATAAAGATACAAACACAAACAGAATAAACTGATTCCTAGTGAATTAGGTCTTCCAAAGAACATCTGAATACCGATAATGGATGGAAATAAAAGTACTAAAGCGAGATATTGAAGATTAAAATCTTGAGTAGCATAACCTTTTTTCTTCTTCTCAGTATGATGAATAAAGGCAACTATCGCTAAATCAAATATTAGAATAGGTATGATGGTGCTAATGAACTCATATAGCATTTCCGCACTCAATCCAGTTAAGGACGATATAGCGGATGCAAAAACATGAAAACCTACAAAATCATAGTAAGATTGCGCAATACTAAGTTCTGTTATGTGACCATTTGTTAAAATAGAATCTACATACTGAAGATGAATGTAAGAATCAAATCCAAACATTCCTAGATTAAAATAAAGAATGAGAAACACTACTGCTACTTTTCCCAAAATAAGTGCAGAGAAGTATGCAGATTTACGAAACACAATTACACCTTGCCATATTCATCTAAATAAGCTTTTATTGCTTCCTCTGGTTCAAGAATTGGAGATCCATGACCTGGTAAAATAACACTCGGTGAGGTCTTATCTAACATTCTTAAGGATGATTTTAATGCTTGTTTATAATCAAGCGCATAATCTTTCTTTGGTGGTAATATTTTTTTTCCTTTCTTATCTGCATTAATGATATCGCCACAAAATAATGCTTGGTTTTCTATATCAAACAATGCAATTGTTCCTGGAGTGTGTCCAGGTAAATGCATAACTTGCAGACCATATACAACTTCATTGTCTACAACTTTTTGGTCTATTTTAGAAGCAGGGATACCTAGCATTCCTTCAAGCTTTTTTATCATGAAACCTCCAAAACCTCCCAAACTAGGCAACTCTTTTGTTTTCTCTATATATGGGCTTTCTTCTTCATGAGCTATTACTGATGGTTCGTATAATTTTCTAAGTGTTTCTAATCCTGCTCTATGATCTTGATGAGAATGAGTTAATATAATAGCCTCTAGGGGTTTATATGGGAAATTTGAATTTATTGTCTTAATTAATTTCGATGCTTTCTTTGACATTCCAGTATCTATTAGCACACATTCTTGCTCTCGTTCTATAAGATAGCAATTTCCACCACCTGGAACTAAAATTATTTCATCAAAAACCCTCATGATTCTTTAATATCGAAGTCTGTATTTTAAATCATTCTGTCTTTTTTTCATCTGTTTTTCGAAACTTTACACCCTTACAATTTGGACAGCTTTGTTTCTTTAGTTGTTCAATAGTCTGATATTTTTCTCTATGTCCAACTTCTATTGTTTTTCGACAATCTAGACATTGATAGAATCTTACTGTAGGACTTACTTCCCCAGTATATATCAGCTTGTTAAAACTACCTTTTATTTTTGGAATTGCAGGTGGAACCACTAATAATCGGAATAATGCGGAAACTCCGCCAATTTTTTGAGCACCTATATATTTGTTAAATTTTGGGGAGATATCTGTGATAAGACAATTCATTTCCGACAGAATTTTCTGTAATTGCATCATTTCACTTGGAGCTTTTGTTGGAATTGAAAGATAAAATGCACCTACATCATCTAAAGTCATTAACTCAATCCCCCTGGAAACAAACAAAGTAGTCCCATTCAGAGTATAAGGAGGATCAGAAACAACGCAGTTGAATTGATTAATAAATTCAGAGGGTAAAGGCTCTTTAAGATCTAATTCCACAAATTCAATAGTAAGATTTAGTTGTTTATTTGCCAAATCAATAATTTCTTTTAATCTTGGTTCAATGTCAAAAACTACTATCCTGCATGTTGATGGAGCAAACATTCCTAGCGCAATACTAGTTAAATCGCTATCTCCTAGAAATGCGAAATTTTGATGAGTTAAATCAAACTTATGATTCATAAATAAGACTCGTGAGAGACTAGTTTCCGGTGTAGTATAGGATTGATCAATTAGTGTATTGGGTTTTCCCCTCATATCACAATATTTAGTGAGTAACTCCAGTTCTTTCAGATATTTTTCCTTAGGAAAATCTAAGCCATCTCCGAAACATTCTGAACATGAGATATTTTCATTCACTACCCCTAAGATTCGCAAAACTTCTCTCCCCAGCAAGGTAGGTTTTGCTCCTTTATTATCCCTTTCACACCAACTTAATTTAATGAACTCATTTCTTACAGCTGTGCAAATTGGTACCGGTATATTACTTTCTTGGGACACTTTGCGCATTGTAACGCTTTCGAACCTTTCTATTAAGCCTAGTATTTGTATTAATCCTAAAATGCCTTCTCTTAACTCAACATTTTTCTGAATGTCGGACAGTTTACTGAGGACTTTTTTTCTGTCCATAATGGATAAACTTTGACTCTTATTCAAAAATCTGCTGGATAAAGACTTTTAGAGAGGTATTTGTTTTTTCAGAATTTTAACGATAACATTATTTAAATGAGATTTTATGTTGTTAATGAAGAGAGGTACAAAGAATGGATCAATTAATTGAAAACTATCCTTATCTTTCATACAAAAACAAGAAATTATACATAAATGAACAATTAGTGGAAGCTATTTTAGGAGACAAAACAACACCAATTTTCATCTTTCTTCCCTCTAGATTTTTAAATAATATTGATTTCTTAGAAAAAGCTTTACAAAAAAATCTCCCAAATACCTTTATCTCATATGCAATCAAAGCAAATTATCTTGGGAGGGTACTTTCAATCGCAAAAACAAGAGAGATAGGTATTGAAGTAATGTCTTTGTTTGAAATGAAATTAGCTGAAAGAGCAGGTTATTCTTGGAACAAAGTAATCTTTAACGGTCCTGCTAAAACATCAGAGGAATTACATTATGCTATATCTAATGGAGTGGGATATATCAATGTTGATTCATTAGATGAACTCAGGTTAATCGCTAAAATAGCAGAGACTGAGCAGAAGATTCAACCAATAACAATTAGAATACATCCTCAGTTAAAAGATGAAACCGAAAAACGATTACTAATAAGGAAAAATAGTAAATTAGGTGTTGATTTTACAAGAGGTTTAAAGCTTTTTAGGTTTGCAAGAGACAATCAATGTCTGAATCCTGTTGGTGTCCATATTCATGTAGGAACAAATTTAACTTCACATGATTTTTATGATGAACTCCTTTCTTTCATCAACAAATACATCATTGATCTTAAAACAAAAGATAATATTGTGATAAAACAGATTAACCTCGGAGGAGGTTTAGCAAGCAAATCTACATTGGATAGTAAAGAATTTAGTCTTGAGAAACTAGGTAAACAAATAGCAACAAGTATAGAAGATGCAAAAGATAAATTGATAATTTTTGAACCCGGGCG
>JAGLTB010000029.1 GCA_023270155.1 Candidatus Heimdallarchaeota archaeon
CTAGGAGGACCTCTTTGTTTACCTGTTGATGTCATTTCAAATGAAGCTATAAATTTCAAATTGGAAGAGGAAGATATTTTGATAATTTTGAATTGTGGAGCGTACACATTATCAATGAGTGAACAGTTCGGATATCCTCGACCTGCTGTTTATGAATTAAACAATGAAAACGAGTTAAAGATGATTAAACCAGCAGATAACCTTGAGGAAATGGTTGAAGAAGCTTTCTAGCTATTCTTCTAACTGATATCTATCCTTTGAAAAAAAAGAGATGAGTGAGTAATATGGCAAAAGAAAGTCAGAGATTACTAATCTGTGCTGAAAGATGTGGAAGTAAATGTTGTAAAAGTACACCACCTGCTTTGACATCAGAGGATATTATAAGAATCAATAAACATGTTTCCAATGATAAATGGATAAGAAAAATAGAGGAATCAGATAAGATTGTTCATATTGTGGAAAAGAAAAACAAAACGAGTGATTGTTATTTTTTAGCAGAAAGAAATCTCTGTAGTATATATGATAATAGACCGCTTGATTGTATACTCTTTCCTTTCTTTCTAAAGATCAAAGAGAATACTGAAGATTCTTATGAAATTAAATGGTTGGTTTGGTATTGTCCATTAACACAAGAAATCGGCTTGGAGACGTTATTGAATGAAGCTAGAAAAATAATTGAGATTTATTTAGAGAAAGAACCCCAGATTGTTTTTGAATACCAAACTGCTATGTATAAGTCAGGTGGATATAAGAAGAAACATTTTATGAGGGAAGAGATAATAACAATAAACAAGTGTGAATGATAGATATGAATTCTGTCTCTATAGTTATTCCAACTTATAACAGCGGTTCAACGATCGAAGATTGTTTAGAATCGCTGAAGAAACAGACAAAATCTCCAGAAGAGATAATTATTGTTGATGGTCACTCTAAAGATTCAACGATAGATATAGCAAAGAAATACGAGTGTAAAATATTCTATGAAGAGGGGGGATCCAGAGCTGCAGCCTGCAATGTTGGTGTTCCAGAAGCTAACGGGGATTATATTGTTTTCATTGATGCTGACGCGATAGCTAAGGAAGATTGGCTTGAGAATTTGATAGCAGCTTTTGACAAAGATCATGGCAGAGAAGTAGTATGCACCACTGGACCCAACATAGAGTATCCTAATGAAACGGATTTTGGAAAAGCAGTAAGTGCTGTGTATAACACATTTATTGGAGGTAATTGGACAGAGCACATTAAGAGTATATTTGACAAAGAAAATAGGTATGTTCAAAGTGCTGCAGGTTGCAATGCAGCCTATAAACGGGTTTATCTTGAAGAAGTAATGCCCTTTAATGAAAAACTAATCACTGCTGAAGATACAGAAATCAATTATAAACTGATTCAAAAGGGGTATTCAATCTATTTTGAACCAAATGCAATAGTGTATCATCAGCGCCCTCAATCACACAAAGCTTATCGAAATAAAGCGAAAAAATATGCTAGAGGTAAAATACAGTTTTTTAGAGCCCACAAAGCGGGATTAGATTTTGGACACGCGTTACCTCCTTTATATTTTATTACAGGAATTTTCTTCATTTTAGCTTTATTAGCAAATTATTGGGTTGGATTGGGTATAGCAGGATATTTTGGATTCTATCTACTCACAATTTTGCTTGTATCCATAATTCAATCTATACGCTACAAAAAATGGAAATTCCTTTATCTACTACCATTTATGTTTTTTGAGGGGCATATTTGGTGGAGTTTAGGGATAATTCAAGAAATATTCTTACCTAAGGTACAGAAGGGAAATAAATGACATTAAATATCGCAATGTTGTTTGAGCTAGGACCTGATGACTCCGGAAGCATTGGTGGAGGAGTAGAGCTTCACGCTTATAGTATATCAAAAGAATTAGTCAAATTGGGACATAAAGTAACGTATTTCACCGGAGCAATTCCAAATTGTAAGGATAAAATATCTATTGATGGAGTTAATTACAAAAGACTGGACTTCTTATCATTAATAAAACGATCATATAACCCGCAACAGTTGAATTTTACAAGACAGCTTTTCTTTCTCCTAAAAACAAAATTATCACAAAAAAACAAGATACTGGAAAATGAGAAGTATGACATCTTTCATGGTCACATCTATTCTGCAGGATTAACAGCTATATCCTTAGGAAAAGTAAGACAGTCCAAAGTAATTAACACCATTCATGGATCATATTACAAATATTGGAAACAACTAGTAAAAAACCCTCTAACTGTATCATTTTATAGACAAATGGAAAGGAGATTGGCACCCTACCT
>JAGLTB010000030.1 GCA_023270155.1 Candidatus Heimdallarchaeota archaeon
AAAAGGGAAAAAACGAAAATTAATACTGTTTTGAATGGTGTGGATACTGATATATTCTCTCCAGACATTAAGCCAAATCCACTCTTGAAAGAGGAAGAAGGACCCATAGTTATGACAACAAGACGATTAGTTGTTAAAAACGGTGTGCTGTACTTGGTAAAAGCTTTCAAGAAAGTTGTTGAAAAATATCCAAAAGCAAAATTGATCATTATTGGGGATGGACCAGAAAAAACTCGAATTTCCAAGGAAATAAACGAGTTGGGAATTGTGAAGAATATTCAGTTTATAGGTATGGTCGCAAACAAAGAAGTACCTACTTATTTAGCATCAGCTGATATTGTAGTTGTTCCAAGCATTGTAGAGGCTTCAAGCATAAGCGTCCTTGAAGCAATGGCCATGAATAAACCGGTGGTTGCTTCAGATATTCCTGGAATAAGAGAGATAACTAACAATGGTAAAAATTGTGTTTTAGTGCCTGCAAAAAAAACTGATAATATAGCAGATGCAATTCTGAATTTGCTGAGCTCTGAGCAGAAAGCAGAAGAATTAGCCTCATTAGGTTATGTGGAAATTAAACAAAACTATACTTGGGAGAAGAAAGCTAAAGAAATTGAGCAGATATATTATAAGGCATTAGAAGAAAAAAAGTAAATCTAAACAAAGAGTATTGAAATTCATGAACACCGAAACAAATTTTTGTCTTAGGGTCGATGTTGATACATTCGAAGGTTTAAAATTGGGAATCCCTAAAGTGGTTGATTTTGCTTTAAAACTGGAGTGTTCTGTAACAATTTATCTTAGTTTAGGAAAGTATGCCACAGGAAGAAATCTCTTTCGCATTATCAAAAATAAAGAGATAACAGGAAAAAGGATACCATCATGGAAAAGAAACCACCCTAAAAGCATCATTCGAGGTTTGTTGTTACCTCCTAGAGGTATCAGGGATAAGGAAATAAAGAAGCTTCAGGAGTATAACACTGAAAAATTAGTCGAATTTCATCCTCATGGTTACAACCACGTGAATTGGTCTAAATCATTTAGTGGATTAAGTTATGAGAAAACAGAAGAAAATGTAAAATTACTTATTGAGGAGTATACAAAAATCTTTGGTCAGAAACCCATAGCAAATGCAGCACCAAATTTCCAGATAAATAAACATTATTTTCACTTGCTAAAGAAAGAAAAATTTAGTTTTAGTTCTGACCTATATCATCCCGTACCTGTTAATCTTCAATTTAAATGTAGTGAAAATCAAAAAAAATCCTTCCAAATTCCTCAATTACCTGTGACAGAAACATCTATAGAAGAATTCATCCTTCAAGGAAAAACGCCAAACCAAATAAAGAAGGAGTATAAAAAACGATTTGAGGAATGCGTTGATCTAGGAAAAGAATACATCTGCTTATATGTTCATTCCATATTTGAACCAGTAAAGCTCAATAATCTATTAAAGGAAATTATTGATTTAGTTTTCAAGTTTGATATGCAAACTTTAACTCACAGTGAATTTGTTCAAACCCAAACAGATTTTCCTGTTGTTGAATTTGATCAATTATTTGGTGAATTAAAAAAATGAAGAAGAGAAGTGTTTGTTTAGTAACACAAGAATATTTGAAAGGTGCTACTTGGACTTATTGTTACCATATAGCTAGTGAGTTGAGGAAAGAGCAAGAATGGGAATCTCATATTGTTGCAGCAGACAAAAAAGATTCTACAAAACTGAAGTTCGAAAAAGATATTTCCCTTAAACTTGTTCCAACATCTTCATCAAAATTATTTTACTCTCGAAATTTTTGGAGAAAATCCTCTGTTGAGGTAAACAAAATCAAGCCAGATATTGTTCATGGAAATATGAACCTTCTTTCAACTTTAGGAATAAAAGAAGATTATCCCATTATTGAGACTGTTCATACAACATTCAGTAGAGAGAGAAGGGGCGCTAAATCTGAACCTTTTCACTCTTTAAGTTGGGTAGAAAAAAGAGTGTTGCTACTGTATCCTTGGTTAAAGAAAATTGAGAAGAGGTTATTAAATAGAGCAAGACACATTATAGCAGTTAGTGACTCAATAAAAAACGAATTAATAACAAATTATTCTATCGCTGAAGAAAAAATTACCGTAATTCCCAATGGAGTCGATACAACAACTCATTACAGAACAGAAAAGAGACTTTATACTAAAAAAGAAGATGAAATTATTCTAGGATTTCTAGGGAGAATGACATCAGGAAAAGGAGCTAAACTTCTTTTTCCAATAATTAAGAAAGTTAAAGAAATCGTCCCTAATGTAAAATTGCTTCTTGCGGGAGATGATTTAGACACTAGAACTGAAATTCGAAAAATAATAAAAGAACAAAATCTAGAGGAAAATATCATTGATTTTGGATATATTTATGACATTGAGAAGAAGAACGCTTTCTTAAGTTCTTTAGACGTCTTTCTACTCCCTTCCAGTCATGAGGGTATGAGTTTAACTCTATTGGAAGCACTAGCATGTCAGACACCAATTTTATCAACACCACAAGCAGCAACCTTTGATCATAATGATACTATCATTCTTGTACCTAGAGAAATAGATGATATTGCAGAAAAAATTATTGAACTGTACCAGAATAAACAAATTTTGGATAAAATAAGAGAAAAATCGCGGAGAATTGCAGAAAAATACTCTTGGGAAGAAACAACGAATCTCACTCAACAAATATATGAAAAGGTTCTAACTAGGTAGGTGTTCTTTCTCTAAATTTTCTGATGGCTCTTCTTCCTCGCTTTCTTCTAATTCTGTAACATCCTCCTTGCTTGCTTCCATTTCTTTGGCTTTCTTCTTTCTGAATGTTCTTCCTTTTTCAGCTAAAGGTAGAATAAAAAGCCAGAAGATTGGAAGCCATATAACTAGAAGGACGTATCCCAGAACATTATGAACTGATTCTCCTAAACTGGTTCCTCCATAGTAGAAAGTGAGCATAACTATTGTGATTCTTAGGAAATTCATTAGATAGGTCCCTAAAATTCCAATTATGGTTACACCAACTGCTTTGTGATTCCAGTGTATCCTTTTTCTTGCTTCAAATAGCATTAGCAGAAAAATGAAAATGAAAATTGTCATAGAATGTATCCCGCTACATCTCGGATCAATTAAGAGACCAGGGGTTTTACTCGGTTCTCCTAAACCTACAAAAGTATTAATTCGAACCTCGTTCCACACTATACTTGTAACATTTAAACCAAAAAAACGGAGAGTATAGGGAACAATTAATCCTGTTAACCTAGTTAACCACTTTGCTATCGACAGTTCAAAGAGATAAGTATCAATACCTGAAAAAATTAGAACATAAAAGATAGTTGTTAGAAGTACAACATATAAACCAGGTTTTCTGTACTTTTTGAATAGCTTATCATCCCAAGTTAAATACAAAACTGCTATGAAAGCTAGAACTAATCCTAGGGGAACAAGATGGTTAATATTAGTATCACGGAACAGTATCTTCACAGTTTCTGCTCCTCTAGATATCTCGTACATTACGTAAAAATAAACTACAAAAGCTACTAGTATTGATGAGACTACATACCGTAGATATCTATTTTTGAGAAAAGATGTAAGAGGTGAAAGCTCTTCAGCTAAAGGTTCTAATTTGCTGGAAGTTCTTTGTTTGAAGTTTGAATATCTTAAATTTAATCTGGCTAAGAAGTTTCGTGATTCTTCAGCTTGAGTAATTTCATCATTCGTAGTCGTAGAGCTCTTCTGAGTAGTTTCGTTTTCTTCACCATCTACCAAATCACTCACCTAATTATACTGAATTACTCTGAAAGAATTGTTTACTACTAGTTTAATATTCTTCTCTCTCTCCCTTTGTTAAATCTAGCGTTATATCAAGTTATCCAGCAAAGTATCTAGCAAGGTATCTAGCAAAGAAATAGATTTTAGTCGTCTTCAAAAATCACATTTTTATAAGCAAATTCCATATTAGGAAATCTGAAATCAGTTGATTGTTTCGAAGCATAGTGCTCTCTATAAAAATCACGTAGTGCTAATCTTATTGCTTCTGACCTTGAAGCATATTTCCCCTGAAGAACCATTTCATCAAGTATTTCTACAAATTCACTTGGAAGTCTAATCGATATTAGATTCATTTGATCACCCCAAATCGCATAATCTATCGCGAATCATTTTCTATTTTGTCGGTTATTACATTTATATATTTGTAACACAGTCGCATTGAGTCGTATGTGATGTACCCCCATTTAGATATTCTATATAAGGATTACCACAGAAAATTAGCTAATCAAAAATAAGATACAAAGAGCAATTGAAAAAAACAAGGTTTTCTTATTGAATAAAGCGTTTCGATGATTACAGCATTACATTGCGTTTGCATTCATTACAATGAAGAATTGTACTAGATGGAAGTGGTTCATTTGTTTTTCTAAGAATTTCTCCACAGAAGCATGCATATCCTTTCAATTTTGCAGGATTACCAAAAACCAAAGTAAAAGGTTGAACATCCTTAGAGACTAAACTTCCCGCCCCAATCATTGAGTATTCACCTATAGTTACACCACAGATTATTGTAGAATTAGCACCAATTGAGGAACCCTTTTTCACTAATGTTTTAATTATCGACCATTCAGGAGATCTCGCTCTCGGTAGAAGATCATTTGTAAAGCAAACATGTGGTCCTACAAAAACATCATCTTCAATTGTAACTCCTTGATACACAGAAACTAGGTTTTGAATCTTCACATTATCCCCTATTGTAACATTGGTATCAATGAAGACTGATTTACCAAAGTTGCAATAGTTTCCTATTTTTGCACCAGTTCTTATTTGAACTTGATGCCAGATTTTAGTATCATCACCAATGGTTACATTATCTTCAACAAAAGCGGAGGGATGTACATAATAGTTCTTTTCTTCACTCATAGGATTCAGAAAGAAAGAATAAATAAAAAAGTTTGTTGTATTTTAGACCTCATTAAATATCTAAAATTTTTAATCTTATTCGAAAAAAAGGTCGATTAACAGTTTTAAGCTTTAAAAAGCGGTCTTCAAGAATATTTCATGAAAGATTATACCAAGAAATAAAACAGAATTGCTAAAATACTTGCTATGATTCCTACGATTATTCCAAGCAGTTGAGGTATTTTATGTTCAGCGCTCAAACCTGTTCCTGCGATTACATGAGTATAAAGCGATGTTACTGGAAGTATGATGAAATTTGCTATTCTATATCCTTGTGATGCATAGTTAAATGCTCCAACAATACTGAAATTTTCTACATTTGTGGGAAAAGCAGTGATTGGTTGTGCAACAGCTATCAACAACAAAATGAAAGAACCTATAACAGTAGGGATATGGGCTGTACTATATATTGACAATGTTTTAAAATAATCTCCTTTTCCTCCCAGCATTCTGAGTAGAGGGTATAATAAAGTCCCCCACAGCAGAATTTGAGGTATAGTAGTAACGAGAATCCCCAAATAGAGACTTTCTTTGATTCTCATGAAGTCTACTGCTAGATCAGGATTCAATGGTGGTTCAAAATTAATTTTATTGATCAAAATTGCAAAGGTTCCCAATTTTATAGCAACAAGAAGTACTAAAACCACAATTGGCGTAATTATCATATATATGTTTGACATATTTTGAAAACTGAGCATATCGAGGGTATGGTGTCCAATAATCCTTCTCACTGGAGTTGAAGAATAAGGATCTTCAATTTCTTCATCTTCATCAATAGGTATATGTTTCATCCTCTTCATCCATTGAAATATTCATGGATTTTAAAACATTCTTTTAAAACAGAATTCGTTTCGAAAACTTGGATTTTTGGATTTCATTTATTATGGTTTTCTGAGCAAATACTACAAGTTTCATCCCTATCTACTTGGAAAGTATCAAAAGTATTGTATTGTAAATCTATATACAGCATCTTGTTAACTAACAATTTATCATAATCCTTGAAAACTAGAAATTTAATGGTTTCGTTTGCTTCAACAACTCCAAAAAGACCTGCTGTTGTTCCCATTATTCCTTCCTCAGATGTCGTAGGATAAGAACCTCGTTCAGGAATCTCTTTGAAAACGCAACGATAACAAGCAGAAACTTTGGGAATTACAGTAATTATCTGTCCTTCGAATTGATGAACCCCCCCTATTACAAACGGAATTCCTATTTTTACACAGGTGTCATTTACTAAGAATTTAGTTTCGAAATTATCACTAGCTTCTATTATAAAATCATATCCGGATAATATGGATTCAATATTCTCCTTATTTAGTGTTAGATTATATTCCTCAATTATCACGTCTTGATTCAGTTTATTCATTTTATCTTTAGCTGAAGTAGTTTTGTTCTTACCAACACTTGTTTCATAATGAAGAATTTGTCTATTCAAATTAGATAATTCTACTTTATCTTTGTCTACTATTCCAATATATCCAACACCAGCACACACTAGATAATGTAAAACAGCCGAACCTAACCCCCCTAAGCCAATAACTAATACTCTGCTATTTTTTAGTTTTATTTGCCCCTCTAGACCAAAGTTTGGTATTATTGTTTGTCTATTGTATTTCTCTTCTTCTTTCTCATTAAGCATTCCAATAACCCACTGATTTTATAACAAAATATTAGTTTGCTCTTGATTGTTAAGATTGTATTTATTAGGGATTCTTATATCTTAAATGCTTGCAACATACTCTTTCTCCACTAACTTCCTAAAACTGTCAATTTCCTTTAAAATTATTTTTGCCTCTTTTTCCACAGAATCAGAAAGTTTTCCATGTCCTATTGCTTTCTCATAGCATTTATTAAAATAGTTCAACTGAAAGACTATTTGAACAACACGTGCATATTGAAAAACTTGATCTGGATCTGTTACTAAAGCAACTTTCAATGAAATCTCATTCTGTTCTTCTGGACTTAAATCTATATTTAGGCCCTCTCTACTACAGATATCAAACAGCTTATTCAGAAAGAATCTTCCCTTCTTTAGAACTCTTGCTAGTTCTTTAGCGACATCAGCTAATCCAGGAACCTCTTTCTTTATGACTTCGGCACTTTCAATAACACTTTCAAGATGCATGATTACACTCGGTTATTTGTTAAAGAAACTTCAGTTCATTTTCTTATAAATTTTGTTAGAGTGACTAGTAAAAAAAGGAACAAAAAATGAAGAAAAGAAAAATAATTGAGAGATTAAGGTTCCAAAAGCATTCTTAGAGTTACAAGAATCCCATTGATTTCGTTCTTTAATTTTTCAATTGTTTGTTGTCTCTCTCTGAATAGTTTAACATAGGATTCTTTAGTCATGCTTTTCTTCTCTCTGTATTCTTGCTGAAGTGCTCTTAGATTTCTTCTCTCTTCTATGAGTTTTCGTTCAGCTATCTCAACTTTCTGAACATTTTCTTTGTATCTTCCACCTTGTTGAATAAGATTTTGTTTTGTTTGTTTCAAAGCTTCTTCTTCAGAACGTAAGCGTTTTTGCAATTGTGTTTGAATTTCCTTTCCTTGCCTTGCTTTTAGTTTCTTGGAAGCTATTTTTGCTCTAGTTTCACGTAATCTTTCTCTAATTGCCAAAACTTCTTCGTATTGCTTAACAAATTCTTCAATTTCTTCAACAGGAATGAATTCTTTCTCCTCTTCACCAACAATTTCCTTTGCTGCCTTTGTAGAATATCTGATTCCTAGATAAATAGCGAAAATTATACCAACTGTTATTATCTGGAAGAAATATGTAATCCAAAGATTTACTCTATTGTAAGTAAAAAGTACTTCAATGGGAGCATTATCACTTCCTGAAAATACATTCGTAGAAAAGTGAAGAATTCTTTTGAAGCCAAGACTGCTAAAATCAAAATTTCTATCATAACCTAAAGAGAATTCCTGATATGGATCTGGGCTAAAATAGCTGTAAGAACGGTATACTGCACCTTTAGGTAAGATTATATCTAATTTTAACTCATCCACTGTCCAGTTAATAATAGAGCATGGACTGAGTCTTAATTTGTAATTGGTAGTTGATTGTTCTTTAGATAAGAATACATCTAACGGAACTTTATATTTAATTGTGAAAGTCAACTCATCCCCTTGGAAGAGAGGAGAACGTGGGAATATTACCAAACCTTGGAGTCCTGGATAGACACTTTCACGTAAATTATAGGATCCTCTTTCAAAGTATGCGTCTTCATCTAATTGATACAACAAATTCAATCCCCCAATTTCATCGTCTAATGCTAGGACTGTTGCATTCGCAGGAAGAACCACAGTAAACGCATTTAAACCGTATAGTTTAGTAAGAATCAGAGAAGAATCTTCTGGCCAAGCTGGTCCTAGGAAAACAAGATTTTGTTCTTCAGTTACTATAGCTAGACCATAAGGATCAATTTCTATTGTGCGATGAACATAGCTTGCTTTGAACAAAATTGTGTTAGTAGCATCTTCTACCGCCTGAGCTGTACTCACAGACGAGACATAAACGTTCATAAGCAAATCATCATCATATGATTGACTGTAGTTGAAAGGATGTCTTGTAACATTTGTCCATTCTAATCTATCTTGTTCTGGTAAACTTAGTAAGATGAGATTTTCTGTTGAATTGTTTGGAGTTATTTGAAACTCTGCATCATCAACAAAAAGGTCATTACCTTGTTTATTCACCACAACCGAGCTATTACTAATGATTGGAATGTTGTTAATGAGAGGATAAAAGAGTTCAGAGAAATGCAATAGTTGTTCTTTGTCTTTAATAGTATAACTAAAAGGTTGAGCTAATTCTATGTAGACACTAACATAATATGTATCACCCATACCAATTGCGTTTCTGTTTTCATGAAATGGAACTAGATAAGTTGTGTAATTTATTAAACTACTAAACGTATAGGTGCGAGTTGCGTTTTTGTATACGACATCCTCAAGTGAATTGTTTGCCACACGGAAACTTATGAAAGATATATTTCCTGTATTCAAATTAGGTAATGTATAGTTGAAATATGTTAAATTGACATTTCCAATAACATTTACTTCAACCGAATCTATGATGGATACGACACCAAAATGCTCAAAGTTAACTGTTCTATTGAATTTAGCAGTTGCATTTAACCCATAATCATAATAATCTCCACCAGTATAATTGACGTCTCTAACTTGAACAATGGGATTTTCATTGATGTTCTGTAAGCTGTCATTATGGTTTGATACTTGGTTTTCTTGACCTACACCAAACATGGGAAATAATGACACACTAATAATAGCAAGTATAGCAAAAGTTAACAGCGTACCCTTAGTAATTTTCATTAATACTATCCTCTTCTTTTGTATTCTTGTCCGTTTGAGAAGAAACGATTTTAAATATTTTGGCATCATATACATTTCTTGATTTATCCACCTAACAGTCGGAATGTTTTTGTATTTTTACTCTTTCACCATTTTGTGTATTCTAAGAAGGTTTCAGTAGATGAGATGGCAGGTTTGATCGATCATACTAACCTCAAGCCTTTTGCCACAAGAAAAAAAATCAAAGAATTGTGTGAAGAAGCAGCGGAACACAAGTTCGCTGCTGTTTGTGTTAATACAAGTTATGTTGAACTATGCTCTAAAGTTCTCAAAAAGACAGATGTGGACGTTGCTGCAGTTATTGGTTTTCCTTTGGGATCCTGCACAACTGAAACTAAAGCATTCGAAACAAAAGAAGCTGTTAACTCTGGTGCGCAAGAAATAGATATGGTTCTGAACATTGGTACTTTTTACGATGAAGATTATTCTTACATTAAGAATGATATTGAAAAGGTTGTAAAAGCTGCAGATGGTGCAATTGTAAAAGTTATTTTAGAGACCGGATATCTCATAGACGAACAAATAATAAAAGCATGTCAAATAGTAAAAGAAGCTGAAGCACATTTTGTGAAAACATCAACAGGTTTTGGTCCTATGGGTGCTTTTATTGATCATGTATCACTTATGCGTCAAACTGTAGGTGATAAATTTGGTTTAAAAGCAGCAGGGGGGATTAAAGATGCTAAAACCGCTGTTCGAATGGTAAATGCGGGAGCTAATAGGTTAGGAGCGAGTGCAGGAATAGCTATTGTTGAATCCCTACGAAAAACTATCGATGAAGGAAAATGGTTTGATTCCGAAGGTGATGCAGCAGAGAAAATTTATTCTTGGGGTGCAGCTGATCCAAAAAAACAACCTAAGAACATTTATGATTTTTATATTCAAAAGAAAGAAAAATTCTTGAAGTAATTCTACATGGAGATTATGATGAAGCGATTCGATGACAGAAAATTGAAACCTAAGCTAACCCCTATGATGCAACAGTGGCAAGATATAAAGAAACAACATAAAGAGTATATACTCTTCTTCAGAGCAGGAGATTTTTACGAGTGCTTTAATGAAGATGCAAAAATCGCTTCAGAAGTTCTAAACATAACATTAACTTCAAGAACATTGGGTGAGAAGAAATTTCCATTAGCTGGTGTTCCCTATCATGCAGTGGATGCTTATATTGCAAAAATGGTTGAAAATGGCCATAAGGTTGCTATAGTTGAACAGCTGGAAGATCCAAAAGTAGCTAAAAAAGTAGTGAAAAGAGGAGTTGTCCAGCTTGTAACACGAGGAACAATCACCCTTCCAGAGTCTCTATCAAAGGGACATAATAATTATCTTGCGTCTATTACCAAAATAGAGAATTTGATAGGTTTAGCTGCTCTTGATTTGTCTACAGGAGAATTTCTAGTAACTGACTTTGAAAGCGACAAAAGTAACAATTCACTTGAATTGGAATTAGCTAGATTGAATCCTTCAGAAATCTTAGTGGAAGAATCCTTTTGGAAAAAGCTTCAATTCTATTATGATGAGTACAAAAGCACAATAACACATAGAGAGGACTATTATTTTGATATAGAACAAGGAAGACAGGATATCTGTAGTCTTCTTAACGTTTTAAGTTTAGAAGGATTCGGGGTTGGGGAATACAATCCATCTATAGGTGCGGCTGGAGCAATTTTACGGTACATAAAGGAGACACAATTACGGGAACAGTTTCCAAGTATTACTAAAATTAGTAGAATAGAAGGTCAAGAATTTATGTCTCTTGATTCCAACACAATTAGAAATCTAGAGTTAATAGAAAACCTTCGAGACAGAACAGAGTATGGTACTCTTCGTCAAGTCTTAGATAACACAAATACACCAAACGGTTCAAGATTACTTACTTCATGGATAGTAAGGCCAAGTCTGAACTTAGAAGTAATAATGTCTAGAATAGATGCAACAGAGATTCTGTTCAACGAGACTATCGCTCGAGAAGAGATACGAAATATTCTCAGTAAAATGAGCGATATTGAGCGAATAATAGGAAGAATATGTTTAGGAAAGAGTAGACCCAGAGATCTTATAGCTCTTAAGAACTCATTAGAATTAATACCTGACATCCGTTCATTATTGTCAGATTTCAAATCAAATCTTATCAAAGAAATTAGAAAGAATCTTGATCCTGTCAAAGAAGTAATTACAATAATCTCATCAGGAATCTCAGATGAAGTACCATCTAGTTTGAAAGATGGTAATGTAATTAGAGATGGACACAATGAAGAACTTGATGAATTGAGGAAGATTCAGAGAAGTGGAAAATCGTTTCTCACGTCGTTAGAAGCAAGAGAAAAAGTTAGTACAGGAATTAAAAATCTTAAAGTTCGATTCAATAAGGTTTTTGGATATTATATTGAAGTGCCAAAAGCATCAACAGATAAGGTACCAACAGAATACGAAAGAAAACAGACATTAGTGAATGCAGAGAGATATATTACTCCAGAATTAAAAGAATATGAAGAGAAAATACTGAATGCAGAGGAGAAAATTTCAGCATTAGAAGAAGAGTTGTTCAATGAGATACTAATCGAAATCTCTTTGCATGCAACAAAGATTCAACAAGATGCTTATTATTCCGCTGTGCTTGATATCATTTCCACTTTTGCACAAAATGCTGTCTATTATAATTATTCCAAACCCGAAATAACAAACGAGAGTTTTATTGAGATTAAGGATGGAAGACATCCAGTTGTAGAAAGACTTCTTACCCATACTTCGTTCATCCCAAATGACATTCTACTCAAAAAGGAAGGAGAAAGAATACTAATAATAACTGGTCCTAATATGGGAGGAAAATCGACACTGTTGAGACAAGTTGCGTTAATAATTCTCATGGCACAAATGGGAAGTTTCATTCCTGCTTCTTTTGCTAAGATAGGTTTGACCGATAGAATATTTACAAGAATTGGGGCTCATGATGTTCTAGTAGAACATAGATCCACATTTATGGTTGAGATGTATGAGTGCGCAAACATATTGAATAATGCAACTGAAAGAAGCTTAGTAATTCTTGATGAGGTAGGAAGAGGAACTTCCACTTATGATGGTGTTGCAATTGCTTTATCTGTTACAGAATTCTTACACAACAATATTGGTAAAAATGGACCAAGAACACTCTTTGCAACTCATTATCATGAATTAATAGAATTAGAGGAAAGATTATCCAATGTTAAAAATTATCATGTATCAGTTAAAAATGTTGATGGGGAGATACATTTTCTCTATAAATTAAAGGAAGGGGGTATAAGTGAAAGTTTTGGAATTCATGTTGCATCATTAGCAGGATTGCCAAAAGAAGTGATTGATCGTGCAAATGATACATTATCCCAACTCCATACACAAGATAGAATGAAAGTTTTACCAGCTTTAGCTGTAAATGAAAAATCTCAAAAGAAACCGAAAGTCAAGGAAATTATTTCAGAACAACTTGAAATTGTAAGTGAGATATCTGAATTGGATGTTGAAGGGATAGCTCCCATAGAAGCCCTGAACGTTCTAAATAAACTAGTTAGAAGAACTAAAGAGCTTTTAAAGGATAAAGAATAATAGAAAGCAGATGCATTAGTAATAAAATCGCTTGCTTGTGATAAAATGACAACGAAAATAATCAAGCTAGATTCTCTTACAATAAATAAAATTGCAGCTGGAGAGGTAATCGAAAGACCATCTTCTGTTGTAAAAGAACTAGTTGAGAATTCAATAGATGCTGACAGTACAGAAATCACCATAAACATCCAAGAGGGTGGAAAAAAGCTAATTGAGATTATAGATAACGGAAACGGGATGTCTCATGATGATGCAGTTTTAGCCATTCAAAGATATTCAACAAGCAAGATAAGAACAGCTGATGATCTTTTTTCTATTTACAGTCTAGGTTTCAGAGGAGAAGCATTAGCTAGTATTGTAAGTGTGGCTCAAGTTGAGATAACAACTAAAGCAAACGAGGATGAGTTGGGTACACTTCTTTCAGTTGAAGGGGGAGAAATCAAAATTGACAAGAAGACAACAGCATCAAACGGTACGAGAATTGCTGTTAGAAACTTGTTCTTCAATGTCCCTGTTAGAAGAAAGTTCCTAAAATCAATTACAACAGAGATTAATCACATTACGGAATTTGCAACCAAACTTGCATTAGCGTATCCGAGTATTTCCTTTTCTCTAAATCACAATGGTAGAAGCCTAATCTCTGCACCAAAAGGAGAGCTAATATCTCAAATTGCATCTATTTTTGGTAATAAAGTTGCTAAAGCATGTATATCAATAGAAAAGAAAGAAAATAATCATTCAATTACAGGATTTATTACGAAACCTGAATTTTCCAGAAAATCCAAAGATTATATGTATATATTTGTCAATAAGCGACCTATTTTCAACAAATTGATATCAGATGCTATTTTACAAGGGTATGGTACCGCTATTCCTGGTGACAGGTATCCAATCGTGTTTCTGTTTCTAGATTTGCCAACAGAAGAAGTAGATGTTAACGTTCATCCCACTAAAAAGGAAATACGTTTTAGCGAAGAGCCATTCATTTTTAGTCTTGTGGAGTCTTGTGTACAAAAATCATTGATTGATAGTGGATTAAAAATATTTGAGAGAATCAACGATACTAAAATACAACCAACTCTTTTCAAGGAAATTTCAAAAGAAAGAACAGTTTCAAGTAAACAATTTCCAAAAGTAATCAAGACCAAAGCAACAGTTGAAGATAAAACCTCTATTCGAATGATTAAAAGACGAGACAAAACAATAGAATATTTTCTTCCAGAAGGAGAAAGGAAAGAAGAAGAAGAATTTCACGTTGAGAAAAAGGCTAGTATCAGAGTTATAGGTTTAATCAAAAACACCTATATCATAGCTGAAACTGAAGAAGGGTTACTTTTATGTGACCAGCATGCTGCTCATGAGAAAATCAACTATTCAAAATATCTTAACCAATTAGAAAATAAAAAGATAAGCATTCAAAAATTATTAGCGCCGGTTTCTGTGCGACTTAAACCTTCTGAATTTCAAATGATTGAAGAGATGAAGATACAACTGAAATACTACGGTTTTGATGTTGAAATTTTTGGTAAGAATGAGATTCTGATAAGATCTATTCCTTCAATAATGGGTGTAACTATCTCACATGAAGTTGCGAAAGACATAATAGATATTTTCAAAGAATATAATAAAGAAATTAAAGAAAAACTTGTTCTAGAGGATCTTGGATTCATAAAGGAGATAATATCTTTATTTGCTTGCAGAAGATCTATAAAAGCAGGTGATAAAATCCCTGTTAGAGAAGCAGAAAAGCTTATCGCTGAACTTCTATCTTTAAAAGAGCCTTTTACCTGTCCTCATGGACGACCTACAATTATTATTCTGAACGAGAAGTATATAGAAGAAATCTTTCAAAGGGATTATAGATGAATAAAGAAAAAGAAATAGTAAAAGATGGTAAAAGAAAGAAGAAGAGAAGTCTTCCTCGATTGGATCAAGCTTCCAGTGTTCATTTTATTATGCTTCTTTTAACTGTGATAGTGTATGTAGTATTCTTATCTGTACAACAGTTTTTGTTTTCTTTTGAGGGTTTAAGAAATAAAATCATAATCATAAATGTACTTCTAGCAGTAGGGTTAGGAATTGAAGTTGCATATTTTATATGGGAGATTAGAAAAAGACAATCTAAAAATGAAGATTTAACAAAAGAAAATGAAAGTAAAAGATTAAAAAATAACAAGAAGGCTGAAAATAGTTGAATAGAATTCTTAACAACTATTTCTTTTTTCCATAAAGCTCGCCAATTTGATCTTGAGAAAGCATAATGGGAATTCCCTCTTTTATTTCATAAACGTGCTTTTCTTTTTCTTCTGAACAATATAGTTTTCCACTTTGAATTTCTATTTGAAAACAATTCTTACAATCCTTCAGAGTAACGTGTCTTTCGATTTCTTCTTTTTGTTTTGTTTCTTCACTTTCATCTTCTAGTAAATTTACTAAAGTGAATTTCTTGAAGTTGCAGTAAAAATTACAGATTACATTGGTAAACTTGTTTTCAATTGGGAGGGGGATTTCTTCTTGCTCCATTTCTTCTTCAAGAATCTTCAATTCTAAAGGCCATGACTTATCTAAAGGGCATGCAAGTAAATCCATGAGTCTATGTTTCATTTTAATCACATGATTTAAGAGATATATTCTACAGGAAAGTGATAAATTATAAACTTATTTTTAAATTTCACAAACTTCTTTATTTCATTAACTCGGTTATTTTTTCGTGATCAAGTCTCTCATATCGATCAATTGAACCAATGTCCTCCCAGAAGCAATCTTCTTGAGTATAAGCCATAATGTTTCCCTTTTGGACAAAGTATGGGAAGATATCTTTCGATAAATCTACGCTCTGATTGGGTTCAAAACTCTTAAGATAATCAAAAATACTTGGTTCCAGAATACTAATCCCTGTATTTATCAACAGGGGAAGAATGGGTTTTTCTACAAATTTAGTAATGTGATTTTCTTCGTTGGTTTCAGCAGTACCAACCCTAATTTGCCAACCTTTTGAAAGTAGAATGGTTGCCCATTTCTTATGGTTCTCATGAAAATTTAACATATCTGATAGATTAATATTTGTAATGATATCAGTATAGTAAATTATCATTCGACGTTTTTTGATGATGTCTTCAGCATTTAGAAGAGCAGTTCCTGTACCCTTTAATCCAGGTTTATCAGGAACATATGTTAGGTTCATATCCCACCTTTCACCATCACCAAAATAACCTTGTATCTGTTCTTTCTTATAATTAACCAGAAGAATTAGATCGCTTATGTTATGTTTCTTAAAATGCTTAATCACATATTCTAGTAAAGGAATTTGATCTGCACCTATCGGCATCATAACTTTTTGTAAATAATAAGTAAGAGGCCGCATTCTTGTCCCTTCTCCACCACAGAAAAGAACTCCAACATTGTCTGACATTTTCAATTACATATTTCAAAGAGATATTTAATATTTTATGCCATTCATGCTAAAATTGTTCTAAAAATCTCTAATTGAATGTTTCAGCTTAAGAAATTCTTATTAACAATAAGAATAAGAGTATTTAACATGGAATCTGTCAAAACTTCAATATTAGATGAAATTACTTACAAATTAAAAGAAAACATCGATTCTTCCTATTGGAAAGGCAGAGGAAATAGAGAAAGGTTTAGAGAATCAATAAAAGAACTTGTTACCTCTGGAATCTTATCAAAAGATGAATACAGCTATTTTATGAAGAATGAAAGAAGAGTCCTTGTTAAAACACATCTAATTCATCTTATTCCAGAATTACAATCTCAAGAAGTGCTAGAGAATACTCTAAGACATCTCTCTAGTGTTATTTTAGAGAAAAAACACAAAGAAGCAGAAAAAAAACGTGAAGAAACTCAAAGGGATATAATCAATCACATTGCTAATCATCTTAATGAAACATTCCACCCAAAAATATCAACCATAGAAGATTCATTTAGTTTGATAGAACTACTTATTGAACAAAGCCAAGATATCGCAAATGAACTACTGAAAATTTCCAATCAATTGATAGAAATTAGAGATAGTTTTCTAGAAAAGGGACACAGCCCCATGTTACTTCATGAAATTGAAAAATTATCAACAAAACTAGTTTTTGCAGCTAAAAGCAATAATCCAGAGGACATCCCTACTAAAGACGATCTTATTGGTTGGATTAAAGAGATTCAGCAGAGCTCAGAAGCAAGAAATTCTTAGAATAAAATTCTGACAAAATCTGATACTTTGTATTATCACATAAGTACCGTAATTATTTTATAATCTATCATTAGTTTATCTGTAAAATATCATTTCTTGGAGCGTTTTAAATTTGAGTTTACGAAAGATAATTGCGTCGGAATCAGTAACAGAGGGACATCCAGATAAAATATGTGATCAAATATCAGATGCGATATTAGATGAGCTTTTGTCTAAAGATCCTAATGCTCATGTAGCTTGTGAATGTTTTGTAACTACTGGTCTAGTGTTGATCGGCGGTGAAATCACTACAACTAAACCCATTATCATTGACTATGAAAAAATAGTTCGTGAAACAATAAAAGAAATTGGTTACGATGATTCAAAGATAGGATTTGATTACAGAGGTTGTGCTATAATTAGCACTATTCATTCTCAATCACCAGACATTGCTCAAGGTGTTAAAAAAGGAGAATTAGAACAACAAGGTGCTGGAGACCAAGGAATAATGTATGGTTTTGCAACGGATGAAACTCCAGAATTTATGCCTTTACCAATTGTTCTTGCTCATAAGCTTACTATGAGATTAGCTGAGGTAAGGAAGAAAGGCATACTACCATTTCTAAGACCAGATGGTAAATCTCTTGTTGCTGTTGAATACAAAGGAGATACTCCCTTTAGAGTAGAAGCGGTAGTCATAGCTGCTCATCATACTGAAGAAGTCTCAAATGAAGAAATAAATGAAGGAATAAGGAAAGAGGTCATCAAACCAATTATTCCAAGTAATTTCATTGATGAAAACACGAAGATATTCATTAATAGAACGGGCCGTTTTGTTATTGGAGGACCACATGGAGATTCTGGTTTAACAGGAAGAAAAATTATTGTAGATACTTATGGAGGAGTTGACAGTCATGGAGGAGGAGCATTTTCTGGTAAAGATCCTTCAAAAGTTGATCGTTCAGCCTCATATGCTGCAAGATATGCAGCAAAAAACATAGTTGCAGCAGGATTAGCTTCTAAATGTGAAATTCAAGTCTCTTATGCCATAGGAGAACCCATACCCCTAGCTATAAACATTGAATGTTTTGGCTCTGAAAAAGTTCCAATTAGAGTATTAAGAGATGCTGTGATGAAAGTATTTGATTTTCGTCCTGGGTTTATTATTGATTATTTAAAACTTAAGAGGCCAATTTACAAGAAAACTTCTTGTTATGGTCATTTTGGGAGAAATCTTCCGGAATTCACTTGGGAAAAAACTGACAAAATTGAAGAACTACGAAAAACAGTAGAGAAATTAAAATAGTATATGTAAATGGAATTAAATCTTCTAACGTTTTTCACAAACCTTTTTTTATTACGAATAAACTATTTTTCAAAATATGAATAAGCAAGAAATGAATGGCTTGAAAAAAATCATACAGAAAATCTTAGCTGATGAAAAGCCAAAAACTGTAAGAGAGCTTGTAAAGAGGACCATAGATTTAACTGGGAAAAGCAAAGAAGAAATTTATGGTTCGATTCAAGAAATGGAAAAAACAAAAACCATACGGTTAGGTTCACCAAAAATTGAGAGAATTTTACCAGAAACATTTTCTAGCTTTGTTTTTAAATTGCACTACTTCTCAATAGAATTTTGGTTAATTGGATTTCTGACTTTGATTTTCTTTCCTATCATTATTCTTATTCCACCAGATTCTCCTATTTTATTTTTGAGAGTCATTATGGGTATATTGTTTGGTATTTTTATTCCAGGGTGGGTTGTTACAAATATTTTCTTTCCGAGAATTTATGAAACGATAAGTCAAATTGAAAGAGTACTAATTAGCTTGGGTATTAACATAGGGATTTCAATCTTTACAGGATTAGCTCTAAATACTATTTGGATTATTGATTCTATACCTTTTGTTGTTGTAGTTGGTTCTTTAACGATCGTAGCATTGGGAATTTCTACAACTATTAGAGTTTTAGTAGGTTCTAATAGGCATAAAACAATAACCTATTGGTTCAAATCATTATTCAAAAAAAGTGAAATGAAATGATAGTAAGAATGCGAAAGTATCTAAATTTTTTAGGATTTATTTTTGTTTTTCTTACTGTCATAATATCACAACCCTCTTTTGCACAATTAGAACAAGATGCAGCAAACTCCATTCAAAATGCACAAACGAAGCTTATTGAGGTCATTATTCTTCTAGAAGAAGGCTCAAAAAAGAAGATAGAAATTGCGGATTTTGTTGTGAAAGCAGATTCTGCTAGAAATCTTATCAAGGAAGCTAGCGATAAATATCAGGAAGAGGATTATGAAGAAGCATTACAAAAGGCAAGCGCTGCAACTGAACAGCTTGATAATCTTATAGAAGAAATTACTGATGTGGTAGGTTCAACAAAGCAAAGATCAAGAATTCTCTTTTCTCTATTGGGTTCCATATCTGCTTTGTTATCAGTTGCTTTGGTATTTGTATTCTTTAAAAAAATCTATCCTTGGTATAAAATAAAGCAGCTTGAAGAGTATAGTAAACTCGTTATTGTTTATGAAGAAACTATTGAGGAGGATAAAAATGACAGAGAATAAGAAACCAAAAAATATCTTCCACAATTTAAATTTGGAGAAAATGGTTGCGTTCGGTCTTGCAGTTCTTGTAATTTCATCTGTTCTAATTATTGTATTTGTTATTTTCATACCTGCATCAGATGAGCAATTTTCTGAATTATCATTATACATCTACAGGGAGGATTTGGAGACCTATGTTACATATGGATATCCAGCAGGATTGTATACTGATAGAAATGCTTCTATTTTCTTTGTTGTCAAAAATTTCGAAAATAAGGTAGTTTACTACCAATTGCAAGTTAAACTTACGCTATTGTCACAGAATCTCAGTACATTTGTTCCTCTTTCATCATCATCAAGCTATCAGATGTACCCTAATGATACTTACGAAAAAATACTACCATATGCAACAAAAGCAGAAAAAGAATCACCTAGTCAATTCAGTGATCACTATATCTGGGAGCCTACAAACACTACACTTTATTTGAATGAAGACATCTTACTCTTTCTAGGAGGAGATAGAAGCATAAAGATTGTTTTCGAACTCTGGAAATTTAACACAGATGAAGACACATTTGTTTATTCAGGTGTTTTCACTTTTTTGGAGCTATTCGTGATAGAGGTGTGATGTTGTCTTCAAAAATTTTGGTTCTTTCGGATATTCATAATCAAACAGTAACTCTAAATTCTGTTCTGAAAGAGGTGCAAAAATCTTCTAATCCACCTAATATCTGTTTAATAGCAGGAGACATAACTAATTTTGGATCATATGAAGACCTGAATAATGTGTTGAATAGAATAACACAAGATTTTAGATACACTTTCTTTGTTCTTGGTAATTGTGATCCTTATTTTGATGCAGAAGATATTTCAACTAGTGCTATTTTTGTTGAATCAAATCCCTGCAAGCTTGATTTTTTTACTATAATTGGATTTGGTAATCATAAACCCAAAATAAATAATAAAATCTTGAAAAAAAAGGAAAAAATTGGTGAAAAAATATGTTTGCTTACCCATGCTCCACCTTATAAAACAAAAGCAGATATAGTTTCATTTGACCGTCATGCAGGATCAAAAGAACTGAAAATTGCTATAGAAAAGTTTCAAAATATATTTCTGATTGTTTCTGGGCATATTCATGATTCTCCATCAATTTCAAGATTAGAAAATTGTACAGTAGTCAATCCAGGACCTATAACAAGAGGAAATTATGCAATTATTACAATAAGAGAAAATTTTAGTGTTGAAGGTCAAATTCATAATATTCATGAAAGGAGATAACAAATGAAAATTCAAAAGGAGAAACTGAGATATTTTTCAAGTGTTTCTGAATTTAGAGAATTTCTAATAAAATCTTATCAATTTGTTAGGCAGCAGTTCCTACTCTATAATGAAAAAGAATCACATTCCCTTGGACATACCATAAGGGTTGTAAATTCCTGTATTAGTCTTGTAAATGAATTAGGTGGAGCTATCGACGTTGTCGTTATAGCAGCACTTTTCCATGATGTTGGAAGACCACTAGAAGATACACTAGGAAAATGCCACGCTGAAACAAGTGCTGAAACTGCATCTTCTTTCTTGATTCAAAATTCTCTTAATGATATGGTACCGGAAATTAAAGAAATAATTCTTAGTCATAGATATAGCAAGAAGATAGAACCTACTACAAAAGAAGGTAAAATCCTTAAAGATGCAGATGCGCTTGATGCTTTGGGTGCTATCGGGCTTTACAGAACAATAAGTTATAGTGTAGAAAATGAATATAATCTAGAGCGAGCATTAGAGCATTTTGAAGAGAAATTATTCAAGCTTCCAAGTTTGATGAGATTTGACTTAACTAGAAAAATAGCAGAGAAAGAGACGGAAATGCTCAGAGATTTTGTTAAACAAGCTGAAAAGGGAATAAAAAATTCAAACTTTGAAATGATAATTACTAATCTTTCATAGTTACATATTTAAGTGAAAAAACAGAACTTAAATAAGACTTAAACATTACTTTGTAATTGTTAATTAGAATAACGTGGTGCAAAAAATGGCTTCTCTTGAATCAGGCGACATGGTTAAAGTAAACTACATTGGAAGAATGAAGGAAGATAATTCTGTTTTTGATACAACTTATGAGAATACAGCTAAGAAGGAAAACATCTTTGATGAGAAAATTATCTATCGACCATTTACACTAATTATTGGAAAGAATTGGTTACCACCTGGGCTTGAAAAACAACTAGTTGGATTGAAAGAAGGAGATACAAAAACCTTTGATATTGAAGCTAAAGAAGGCTTTGGATTAAGAGATAGATCAAAAATTAGACTGATACAACGAAGAGAGTTTCAAAGACATCAGATCAAGCCTAAAGAAGATATGAAGGTTGAGATAGGAGGTCAATCCGGGAGAATTTTAAAGGTTTCAAGCAGCAGAGTAAAAGTTGATTTCAACCACGATTTAGCAGGACATGACTTAATCTATGACATAGAAATAGTGAAGAAGATTACAGACATTACAGAGCAATTTATCTGCTTACTTGAGAAGAGATTACCAGGTGTTGATTTTTCATCTACTAAAATTGAGCTTAAAGACAAGAGTATAATTGTAGAGTTACCTAAGAACACACGTTTTATGGAATATATTCAATTCATAAGAAATGGAGTAACTAGGGACTTGGGAGAGATTAGTACCAGATACAATAAAGTAACTTTCATTGAACATTATGAAATTGAGAAAAAGAAGAGATAGGCTTTTTTTCAATTTAATTACTTATTTTTTTAGCTTCAACAAGAATTAAATCGTATGTTAAAGGACATTCAATATCTTTAATTATGTTCACTATTTTGACTTTCTCTTGTTTAATATAAACTGGAGACATACAATTTTCATAGTACTGACATAGAATTTCGTCGCACATTAGTACTGCTCTGTTGAGAACTATATTTTCCAAGAATTTCTGTTTTCTTACTGAGATAATATCACTTGCTTCTTCTACATTACATACAATCATTCTTTGATTATCAATCAAGCACATGTGTTCTTTTTCTCTAACCTCGGTTACTTGATATGAAAAATTCTCTTTTAATACATCAACACAAACTTTCAGAAGAGAGCATTGATTGCAAATTTGAACTTTCCCTAAGTGTGTAAACTGATAACCAATTTTCGCTGTGTCTCTCGGTAGTAATGTAACGACCATTTCATGTAGTCTTTTTTGATATTGTTTTTTAATTTTGAGTATGATGATAATTAATCTATAACTCCAGTTTTTTCTGCTACCCTTACTGCAGCCTCTTGAGTTAAGCCATCTTTACCCAGAATTGTATATCTCTCAGGTCTTATAGTATGTGCAATTGTTAAAGCTTTTATTATATCGTCGTCTGTGATATTGAGGTCTTTAGCCTTAACAGGTAGGTTCAATTTTAGCAATGTAATTTTGATTTTTTCCCAATTCAGATCATGAAGATAAGCCATCATTAGAGATCCAAGTGCACATTGTTCTCCGTGCAGTGCTGGTGTTTTTAAAATAGAATCTAGAGCATGGCTAAACATGTGTTCAGAACCACTTCCTGGTCTGGAAGATCCCGCAACACACATTGCTAAGGAACTCCCAATTAGCGAGTTCATTACTATTCGACTATAACCTTCTGCTTGGCTTTTAATTAGATCAGCATTTTGAACCACTAATTTTACTGTCATTTCCGCAAGAGCAATAGAAGTAGGAGAGATGGGTTCATTTTTTAAACGATGAGCTAATAACCAATCTTTCAGAGATGTCTGTTTAGCTAGAATATCTCCGCAACCTGAGGAAGTAAACCTAAAAGGTGAAGCATCTAAAATGCTTATATCAGCTATTACAGCAATTGGAGGTCGTGCTTGAATCGAGTGTCTTTCTTCTATTCCCTGTAACGAAGCTCTAGAGCTGGCTATTCCATCATGGCTTGCTATTGTTGGTATAGCTATAAACCTCTGGTTAGCTTTGAAAGAAGTTAATTTTGCTACATCGATTGGTTTTCCTCCACCTAAACCAACTACAAAGTCAGTTTTTACCTCATTTAGTAAGGCAATTTGTTTATCTACTTCTTCTAATGTGCTATCCTCGATTGTAGACAAAATAACTCTGAACTCTCCTTGATCTTCTAAAATTTCCTTTGCAATTTTTGCATATTTATCTTCAAGAAATTTGTCTGTAATGAGAAGACAATTTTTTTCGAATGATAGCTTATCAATTATTTCAGGTAAACTTTGTATCATGTTTGTTCCGAGAGACAAAAGCTGTGGCATCTCTACATGCTTGAATTCATTTACTATGCCAGTCATTATAACAAAAACTTTCGACAGCTTGTATTAAAGTGATTCCTCCTTTTTTCTTCATAAAGTGTTTTTGTTTAACAATAGAATAGTTTACGATGAACCACAACAATTATTATCTTTTCATATTAAAATTAGATGAGAATGACTTCTTCTAGCTCCCATAATGATGTTTATGATATCGGTAAACAATTTGGTTACCAAAGATATATGATTAAACGTTATATAGAAATTATAGGAGAGGAAGAAACAAAGCAATTATTGTATTTTAACGAATCAGAACCACACAAAGTCATAAGACTCAATTCACTAAGAGCATCAACTTCTCAAACCAAGCAATTACTGGAAAAGAAGGGAGTTAAACTAGAGGATATTGAGGGATTACCTGAAGGAAAAAGAGTTATAAAATCTTCTGTACCCATTGGAGCTACTCCAGAATACCTAAATGGCTACTACATGCTCCAGGGTAAGAACTCAATGTATCCTTCCAGAATTCTGAATCCTAAAGAGGAAGATCTTGTCGGAGATTTTACAGCAGCTCCAGGAGGGAAAACTACACATCTAGCACAACTTATGCAAAATAAGGGAACTGTTTTAGCTTCTGAGATAAGTTCAAATAGATGTCGAATTTTACGTTCGAATCTTGCACGAATGGGAGTAAAAAATACAATTATCATGAATATGGATTCTAGAAATATTTCTTCACTTAACCTAGTATTTGATAAAGTTCTTCTTGATGCTCCTTGTTCAGGTTCTGGAATCATTATCAAAGATAAATCACGAAAACAATCTAAGAGTATAGATGACATAATGAATTATCATAGCAATCAGGTATCTTTACTCACAGAAGCAATAAAAACTGTCAAGCTAGGTGGTGAAATAGTTTATTGCACATGCTCGCTTGAACCTGAAGAAAATGAATTAGTTATATCAAAGATGCTGGAACAAGAAACTGTGCAACTGATTGAAATGGATTTAGAAGGAGAACCAGGAATAATAGAATTTGAAGAGTATAAGATAAATCCACAAATAACAAAAACAAGAAGACTTTATCCACACAAAACAGGTGGTGAAGGATTTTTCATAGCAAAGATGGTGAAAGTGGAATGATAGAGAAACAATTAAGTTTTAGAAGAGCATCTCCAGAAGAAGAAAAAAATGTTTATAGATTTATTGAAAATCAATTTGGTTCTTTGTCACTTAATGCACTCGAAAAACAAATTCTTTGGATTAGAGAAGGAAAGTTGAAAGAAGTATACGCTGTTCCACAAAAAGTGAGTGAATTACTAGACAAGGTTGAGCATGATGTTTATGCAGCAGGAACACCTTTAGGAACTTTTTCGGATACTGAATTTCTACTTGAGATAGAAGGCGCCGCATTAATTTTACCTTTAACAAAAAGAATACTGCATGTCAAAACAAATCAATTTCTTTACGGAAAACCCATTTTTATAACCAATATTAAGAACATCGAATCAGATTTCAAAAAAGACGACTTTCTCATAATAACAGGTGAGAACAACCTACATTATGGGATTGGTCGTGCTAAAATTGATTCTTCAGAGTTAGATTGTTCTAAACCAAGTTGCGTGTTAATAAGTGAATATAAACGTAAACCGATGGACAGAGGATGGTATCTACGTGAAGAAAATTAGGCTGTAGAAACTCTCAAAGTGGGTATTCTTGTTTCTCAGATATTACCAGATAAACAAAAAGTATTTAAATACTGTTTGAGGATTTAAATTAGTTTTAACTCTTATTATTCACAAATATGAGGACTTATTCTTCTATATATTTGTTTTAAGATTAAACATGAAGGGTTGGACATCTTGAGCTATAAAGAAGTATTAGATCGAACAATAAAAGAAATACATGAAGAACTCCCTAAAAATTCTGAAATATCTAAAATCGAATTTGAAGGACCAGAAGTAGCGGTCTATTCGCGCAATCCTCGTGTGTTAGTAGATGATGAAACTATTGTAAAAGAACTTGCAAAAAAACTTCGAAAGAGAATTGTTATTCGATCAGATCCTGAGGTAAGATTACCAAAGGATGAAACAATATTTCTAGTAAACGAGTTAGTAGGTAAAGAAGGAGAAATAACATCTATTGATTTTGATGAGCTAGTCGGGGAAGTGATTATTGAATCACTAAAACCCGGAATAATCATAGGCAAGTCAGGTGAGATGTTGCGTTCTATTATTGCAAAAACACTTTGGCGTCCTAGAGTAATGAGAACACCCCCTATTGAATCGAGAGTAATTAAAACTATAAGACATCTATATCAAGAGAATTCTAAAAAAAGACAAGAGATACTCAAAGCAATAGGTCAGAGAATACATAGACCTATAATATACAGAGATGATACTATTAGAGTTACTGCATTAGGTGGTTTTGCAGAAGTGGGGAGAAGCAGTTCTTTACTTCAAACAGGGGAAAGTAGTATTCTGATTGATTGTGGAATCAATGTTGGGAGTAATTCACCAAATAATACTTTTCCGAGATTCGACCTACCAGAGTTTGATGTTGAGAAATTAGATGCGGTTGTAATATCGCATGCACATTTAGATCACTCAGGTTTTGTTCCTTATCTATTCAAATATGGTTACAACGGAGCAGTTTACGCAACAAGACCAACTCGAGATCTAATGACTATGCTTCAAATAGATTACTTAGATGTAGCGAAAAAAGAAGGAAAGACATTACCATATGAGAAAAAAGACATTACATCATCAGTTTTGCACACGGTAGTTTTAGATTATGGTGAAGTGACAGATATTTCGCCAGATATTCGTTTAACCTTTCATAACGCTGGACACATCGTCGGAAGTGCTATACCCCACCTTCATGTGGGTGAAGGAGTCTACAATTTAGCTTTTGCACAAGATATCAAATTTTCAAAATCTAATTTATTGGATCCTGCTAATGCGAGATTTCCAAGATTAGAGACTTTATTCATTGAATCAACATATGGGAAACCTCAAGATATACTCCCACCTAGAATAGAATGCGAAAAACAACTTCGAAATATCATTCTAAACACGATAAATAAGGGGGGAAAAGTACTAATTCCTGTTCTTGCAGTAGGTAGAGCTCAAGAAATCTTAGTTGTGTTAGAAGGTTTAATGAGGAATAATGAAATTCCAAATATACCAATTTACACTGACGGTATGATTCGTGAAGCATCTGCTATCACAACAGCACATCCAGAATTTCTATCAAAATCTGTACGAGAAAGAATCTTCCATGCGGGTCAAAATCCTTTCCTCGCGGATCAGATAAAACAAGTAGCATCAATGGAAGAAAGAGAATTGATAATGACTGGAGATCCTGCAATAATTGTTGCTACTAGTGGTATGCTTAGTGGAGGACCCAGTGTAATGTACTTTAAATCATTATGTCAAGATTCCAACAATGCCATGATTTTTGTGAGTTATCAAGGTAAAGGAACCCTTGGTAGTAAAATTCAGAAAGGAATTACTGAAATTCAAATGGTTGAAAATGGTAGGACAGTAATGTATCATATTGATATGGCTGTACACAGTATTACTGGATTCACAGGTCACAGTGATAGAAAGGAGCTTGAGAGCTATATACACAAGGTCACACCAAAACCAGAAAGAATTGTAGTTATTCATGGAGAAGAATCAAAAGTTTCTAAATTTGCATCTTGGATATACAAAAATACTAAAAGAGAGAGCTTGGCTCCACCTAATGGAACAACAATCCGATTAAGATAACATTAGAGCTGAAAATTCCATATATTGTCCTTCAGATAATGAAGCATTTTAACAACTTTTCCCTTTTTTGTTTTCTCAAATTCTTGAGCATCTATTAGCGACATTCCTACTGCAATGATAGTTTCAGCTCTTTCTTCATGTATTGCTACTATTGCATCCTTACGTATTGTTTCATCAAAAAAAACTACTCCTGGAGCCATAACATCTGCTCCATTTGTAATAAATCTAATAGCACCTACATCTACGACTACTTTTGGAAGTTTCATTGAAGATTCTCGTAAACAATAAATTGATGGAATAAGCAGGTCGTTGTAAGAAAAAAACCACATTCTATTTTCTTTTAATAGAATTTTACCTTCATCAGATCGTGCTTCTTCCAAGTTATCGGTATTCCGAATGAGATCTACTATTGATTCTCCATAAATCTCTGATAGCTTCATTTGTAATAATTTCCTATCTTTGTTTGACAGAAATTTTCTTCCTTTAATTTGCATTCTTTAACCTTCAAAAGAACTATTGTTTTTATTTCAATTTCTCAAGGATGGAAGTATATGACACCTTAATTGCCTCATATCTTTCTTTGGATGACATCCCCAGGAGATACATTTGCTCTTCATTTTCAAGTCTTCTTGTGAACTCATCCATTAACGATGAGATGAAAGTTTCGATTGAATCTTGGACATTTGAAATTAAATCTACACCAGGCTCTGGGATAGTATAGATATATTTCAATGTTGGATATGTGTCTGCTTTTCTCTCTATCAACCCTATTTCCAGCATTTGCTTAAGGTGTTTTTCCACTGCAGGTCTAGATATTTTCAACTCTTTTGTTAGTTCATCAGCAGTTAGCTTTATAGAACTTAAAAGTCCGAGTATTTTTCTTCTTGTTGCATCTCTGAAAATAGAGTAAATTGTATCTATAATAGGTAATTCGTCTTCTATATCTGACATCGATATTTGAAGTAAGCCGTTGGTCTATAAATTATTTGTGTCCAGCAATAAAGCAAATTAAAGATGGTAGAGAGAGGAAAATTTCTTTTCCAAGTATTTCACATGATATTTAGGCGTAAGTTCTTCTCCAGTGATTTCTTTAACCATATCGAGACAATCCAGGGTTCCACCCCTTTGATGTACATTTGTTTCAAGCCATTGACGAATTGGAGTGAATTTGCCATTTTGTAAAGAAGTTTTCCAATCAGAGAGATCTTTAGACATTGTAGCTGTTAATTGAGAAGAAATTAAGTCTCCTATTCCATAACCGAAAAAGTAACCGTAATATTGGCTAAACCAGTGCAAATCTTGCATCACCCCTAGAGTATCATTTGGAACATCTACCCCCAAGAATTCTTTGTATTTCTCATTCCAAATCTGAGGTAAATCTTTGACTTCGATTTTACCTGCAAACAAATCTCTTTCTATTTCAAAACGAATTATGACATGCAGGATATAGTTTACTTCATCAGCCTGGATTCTAATGAAACCTGGAGTTACAGCATTAAGAGCAAAGAAGAATTCTTCCATTGAAATATCATTAAAAACACCTGCTGTATCCTTTTGAAATAATGGATAGTAATAAGACCAAAATTCTTCTGAGCTAGCGATAACATTTTCCAAGAACCTAGATTGAGATTCACCAAAACTTGGTGATGACATTCTGTAAATGGGCTGATTAAACCACTCTTCTTTTCCTTGTATACTATGAATGGCGTGACCACATTCATGAGCCCCAGCTAGAAAAGCTGATAGAACATTTTTTTCGTGATACTTGACAGTAACTCTAACATCTTTAAAACCACCACCAATGGTTAAAGGGTGTTCGACTTCAGCAATATTACCAACTGCTTTTTCCGAATAAAAATCATATTCTAAGAATTTAGCAAGTTTCTCTACCATTTGCACTTGATTTGAGCGAGATACAATTCTGTTAAGGAATGACCTATCAGGTTTTACTTCTGATTCTTCACATTTTTTAATAAAAGGAACTAAAAAGGATTTCACCTCATCAAAAAGCTTGGTTAAATTTTTGACACCAAATCCCTTATCTCTGCTATCTATTAAAGCATCAAAAGGATCATCCTTGCCTTTCGATTCAGCTAACAGAGTAGTAGATTTCACATTTAGACTAAATAACTTCTCCAAATCAGGTAAGACCATTTGAAAATCTGATTTTCCTTTAGCTTTTTTCCATATTTCCAAAGTTTTATTTGATTGAGCAGCAAGTTTTCCAACTAACTCTGGAGGTAGTATCGTTCTCTCATCATAAGTTCTTCTCAGTAACTCAATGTTTCGTTTCTGCAAATCATTAAGTGATGAATCTTTATCACATTTTTCAATTAAAACCCCCATTTCCGGGTTTATTATTAAACTATGAACTTTTTGACTAATGTACTGAAATTGCTTTGCTCTATGTTCTACTGCCGCGGGGGGCATATAGGTGTTCATATCCCAATAAAGAACACCGTTTATAGAACCTAAAAGTTGTATTTCTTGATAATTATCTAATAAAGTATCATATTCGCTTTTCATTTATTTTCAGTTTCAGAATACAATCGATATTCAAAAATTTTATCCAAAGAAATAGAAGTAGGGGAAAGTTAAACTATCTTCTGGATCCAAGATATATTGCTTTATTACCTAATTGTTCCTCTATACGTAATAATTGATTGTATTTTGCAGTACGTTCCCCTCTTGCAGGAGCTCCTGTTTTTATTTTTTCAGCTCCAAGAGCTACAGATAAATCAGCGATGAAAGGATCTTCTGTTTCCCCAGATCTGTGAGAAATATTAATACCCCAACGATTCTCACGGGCTAAATTAGCTGCTTGTATAGACTCAGTTAATGTTCCGATTTGATTTACTTTAAGCAACAGATAGTTTGCTGCTTTCTGATCAATTGCCATCTGTATTCTCTCATGATTTGTTACGGTTAAATCATCTGCAACTATAGACATTTTTGGAAGTTTTACAAGTAATTTGGCAAAAGACTCAAAATCATTTTCTTCAAAAGGATCTTCAATTGTGATTATTGGATATTGTCTAGCTAAATCCACATAATAATCGATAAACTCATCACTTGTAAATTTCTTTCCATCAAACTCATATAATGAGTTTACAAAGAATTCTGATGCTGCAGAATCTAAACCAATAGATATTTGTGCCCCAGTTTTATATCCAGCACCTCCTATGGCTTCAACGATCATATCAAGTGCTTCAGGTGCTGTATCAACTGGACTCCCAAATCCCCCCTCATCCCCGAGATTGATTGATGAAGGTCCAAATGCCTTTAAATTCTCAATTAAAACTTGATAAACTTCGCAAGATGCTCTCAAAGCATCACTGAATTTTCTGAATCCATGAGGAATAATCATGAATTCTTGGATGTTTAAACTACCTCCAGCATGTCTTCCACCATTAATAATATTCAACATAGGAACAGGTAATGTTCTTGCATCCTTGTTCAAATATTTATAAACTGGGAGGTTTAATCCACTCGCAGCTGCTTTACATACTGCTAAAGAAACACCAAGAATGGCATTTGCTCCTAGCTTGGATTTGTTTTTAGTTCCATCAATTTCGAGCATTATATTATCAATTGCTTCTTGCTCAGTTACTTCCATTCCAATAACTTTGGGGGCTATCAGCTTGTTTATATTCTCTAAAGCTTTCAAAACTCCCTTTCCATGGAATCTCTTATTGTTGTCTCTTAGTTCGATAGCTTCATGTTCTCCTGTAGAAGCACCAGAAGGAACTAAGGCACGACCAAAGCCTTTAGATGTATAAACATCAACTTCAACTGTAGGATTTCCTCTTGAATCTATTATCTCACGAGGGATGATTTTAGTAATCTCAACCATAGTAATCAAAAAGAAAAAGAAAGAACAATTCTTAAGGATTATTCCATGTGTGTATCATTACTTGAAATGCTCAAAACCTTCATCTGGTAAATTGTACATTGAGAATTTTTTATCAGTAACAATTATTTTTTTGTGATTTTTGTTAAAAGAACCTATCATTTTTATAAACAATTTATTCTCCCTTGCTAGTTTGATTAATTTTTCCTTAAATTCTCTAGATACAGAAAAAATAAGTTCAAATTCTTCACCACCACTAAATGTAAGATTCAATGGATTCTGTTTTTTCTTATCAATAAAAGATTCTACTTGTGAATCTATTGGAACATTTGTAACATCAATACCCATATTGTTGATGTCTGATAATTCTTTCAAAGTAACCAACAAACCATCTGAGCTATCCATACATGAACTGACTGGAATTGTTTTAAGTAAATCTAAATATTCTATTTTTGCTTTTGGTTCAAAAACAGAAGAAAGTACCTTTATTTCTAAATCAGCGGGAATTTTCTGATTCTCTAATAATAGTTTATAACCTAGAGAAGTTAATCCGAACAATCCTGTAGAAAAAAGCAAGTCCCCATCTTTAGCACCTTTTCTCGGAAGTAGGTGTTCTTTTTCACAAACACCAAATGAAACCACATCCAGAACAATATCAGAACTTTCATTCAGGTCTCCACCAAGAAACTTTGCACCATAATAGGAACATTGTTCTTTAACTCCCTTGAGAATACTCTGAGCATTTTCAGTTTTTGTGTCTGATTTAAGACCAAGGCTAGCCAAACATCCGTGAGGTTTTGCTCCTTTTGCAATAATATCACTTACAGACATTGTGACAGCTTTTTTGCCTACTTGCTCAAAAGACATACCAGGCAACACATCGGTTTTAAAAACCAACATATCTACGTTAATAACAATAACCTCTCCAGAAGGTAACAAGACTGCAGAAGCATCCTCATTGAATTGTAATAAGGATTCATCAACTAAGTCCCTTATTCTTTTAAGAAAAGCTCTTTCACCTATATCTTCCATTTTCTCATTGTTTACCTTTTTCATGTAACCAGCTCTTCTTTATCTAATGTTCTCATTTTGTAATTCATAATCATATATAAAATAATTATCTAGATTGATGAAAAGCAAGATAGTATATGCCGCTATCCCCCAAAAAAACTTGAGAGGTAGAAGAAATATACGAACAATCCGATTGGCAAGGCGATAGCTACTATCGCATTTATCCATGCCATCTTACCAACAACTCGTAATCCAATTGACATATAGATAATCGCAACAATCCAAAGAAGTAGCATTAAAATCCTGAATATGAACATGATAGTAGAGCCATAAAAACTCTCCATGAATGATCTGAAAGCTTCAAAATCTGCAGTCCCTCCAGTACTACCAGGCGAAGGCGTAATGAGTGCCACTAGTATTCCTATGAATTCCCCAATCACTATAGGTGCTATCGAATAACCTACTACAGTTCGCAATTGTTTTGTTGATGCCTCCGATCCTAACATGGATGCGAATTTAGCCATTAACCAAGTTCCAATTACGAACAGAATCTTGTATATGATCCACACTATGAAAGGCATAAGTAACAGGGTCATGAAAAACAATAATAGACTCACTGGAAAATAAAAACCAAAGGTCTCCTCCCCTGGATTTCCTATTTGGATTGAGGAGAATCCTATTCCTGCTTTTATAATGATCATATAGAATCTCAAGGATAGGAAGAGTGAGAATAGTAGAAGTAAGAGATTCCCTCCTTTTGATTCAGTTGCAAAACCAAACTCTTCACTTGTTGTAAATGGATGACGGAAGAAAGCATAAACTCTAAGAAAGACTTCTTTTAATGAAGGTTTAAAAGCAAATCTCCTAAGCTCATATTCCAAAAGACCAAATCCACAAAAAGGGCATACTGAGTATTCTAGAGGAACTGTTTCAGTACAACTAGGGCACTTTTGTGTACTCTCACTCATAGTATTCATTTCATTATATTCTTTTATATTTAATATTTCTTGTGGCTAGGTCAATGCCAAGAAAATTCAAATAATTCAATCAAATTCATAATATATGCAATGCAGGAATTTAATTTGATTTTTTCCATGGTTTCCTCTTTAATATTATGATTGCTAAGAAAACCAATACATATGAAAATACGTAAGTATTCTTTAGGCTATATGTTTTTGAGGGAAAACCAAGTTCTAGAGATGATAACGACAGCGAAATATTAAGTAGATAATTACCAAAGTAAGATTTTGCACATAGAAGAATCCCAGTTTCCTTATCATAAAAGAATGAAGAATTCTGACCATAATAATCCGTAGTTTTGAATTTGATAATGTCAAAATATCGATATAAATCGTTAATCTTATGTTCTAAGTTTGAGCCTTCCTCAATGGTTGTATTTGTATTTTCAACCTGAGTTTTGATTGTTAACCAATCAGAGGAATTGGCAAAAAAACCACCATTCCAGGGGTAAATACTAAAAGCTAAAGCACTTGCAATATCTATATTTCTTACATCATTGAAGGTATAATTTCCAATTACCAAAGTTCCGTTAATTCCAATAGTATCTGAGGATGTTATAGTATAATGTATGCTTTCACCTTTGGAGATACTCCAATTTCCGAAATAATATCCAGGTGGCCAAGCTCCGTAGAAAAGATTTGTACCATTACTTGACTCCAGAACAGTGTAATCAACCCATTCATCGATTTCAATATAAGAAGCAAAACCTGTTTGAAAAATACAAGAAGTAGATGAAATCACTAACAACAGCAAAAAAAAACCGATTGTAGTAATTTTAGAAATGGATCTCAACTTAGTATCGAAAAGAAAATTTAACCATTTCAAATAAACCTTTTTATGATAAAGGGGTGAAGAAAAATGGCGGACCAGGCAGGATTTTCAGTTATTGACCCTCAAGTCAAATATTTTTGAACCTGCGACCTCCGACTCTCTTCAGCAATGCTTCCGAAGGCCGGTGCCTTATCCATGCTAGACTACTGGCCCATTTTAGTAATCTCATCTTTCTCCTTATTTATCTCTTTCTGAAATAACTAAAAAATAAGAGTTGTAGAAAGAACTTGCAACTTTTTTACCTAGGAAGACCGTTTTCCATCCAAGATTTTAGTAATCTTTCAAACTCGCTCTTCTTCTTAATGGTTTTAGTCTGGTAAGCATATATTTGTGACATTGCTAACCCTCCAAGTTCAATATAAGCTTCATCCATGTCACATATCGCTGCAACTCTTGCTTTCCAATTCTCATCTGTATCAGCTTGTTCTGCATATGATATGAATAATTTTAGGATTTTTTCGATTTTAGCAGAAACAGCTTTGCCCTCTGAAGTTGGTTTTTTTGTAACATCCACTTTCTTAGGTTCTTCGACTGGAACAGGTTTAGGTTTGGGTTTTTCTGGTTCAGTTTTTGGTACGGATGCTGGTTCAGAGGTTGGTACGGTTTCAGGTGTTGCCTTCTCAATTTCCTCAGGCTCAGCAAAGAGTTTTTCTTTAATTATAGGTTTGGAAGATGTTGGTGTAGATGCAGTTGAGGTGGACGGAGTATCAAACTGAATTTGATCAGGAGAAATTGTTTCCGATACTGTTTCTTCTTTAACTTTCACTGGAGTTTCAATTTTGGAAGCGGTTGGTTGAGTAGATGTTGCTATTAGTTCAGTGGGAACAGTAAAACCAATATCTGTTGGTATCTGTTTACCATCGATTACAGCGAGTAAACCTCTTTCTATGTCCTGTATTAATGAACGTAAAGAGGGATTTTCTGATCCAACCTTAAGCATTTTATCTTTGAGAGTTTGACTACCAGCAACCATCATGCTGAGTTTCTTTTTTAGTTCTTGATTTTCAGAAGATAATTTCTCTCCCCCTTCCTCTGCTTCATGTTCAATGTCTCCAATTGAATCCATTAAAGCATGCATTTGTATTTTTAGTTCCTCTCTTTCTGCATTGAATAAATCTTGCTCTAACTTTGTTTCTTCAATTTCTTTATCTAATTTTGCTTTTTCTTCTTGTAAAGAATCTCTTTCTGATTGTAAATCCTCAACTACTTTGGAAAGATGATCAAGTTCTGTTGTTAATTCCTGCACTTTATCATCTGATTGAGATTGTTCCATCTTTTCTTGCAACTTCTCAAACATTTTGATTCGTCGCATTGCTAATTGAGGAGTAATATTCTCTTTTTGCATAAAATTAAGAATATATTCCAAATCATGAGGTTGGATATTATACTTCTTAAACAAGTCCTCTATTGAGATTTGAGTTTCTGTCATAACCCTCAAGTGATATTAAAACTGTTAAGATTTAATAAAGTTTAGTTAATTGAAATTGAAAAGCAAATGTTTTTTTATTCGGAATACCAATTAACCAAAGTGGTGAATACATTTGGTAGAGCTTAGAGGATTGATGATAAACAGATTAATTGTTTTATTACAGATAATTATTTTTCCAACATATTTCTACCTGTGGGCATGGTTGGGACCATACCCCAATAGTTTAGCAGGTTTCTTCTTTTGGAGAGAATCAACTACTAGTCCTTTTGGAGCAACAGGAGACATGGTTATTCTAAAAATTGTTGCACCACTGATTTTTGCTTTACCGTTTACATTAGCATCTTTAGTAAGAGCTAATAGAATTTCGAACTCTTATGAATTAATGTGGAGAGCTTTGGGAAAAGTAAGAATTGATACAAAGATTTTCTACTTTGTAAATGCAATATTTTGTTTGTTTTTCTTTATACTGCCATTTGGATCACCAATCATTGCTGTTTTTGGAGCATTTTTTGCAGTGAAATTAATTTTATATACGTTTGGTGTCAAGAAGAACATACCAGCTCTTCTTATTGTTATTCCTGGCTTATTTTTAGCAGCTATTCCACTAATGGTAACTATTGCATTTTATAGTGAATTCACTTTAGTTATTCAACCCATTTGGGAAACTTGGGTACAATTTTCACCAGTCTTCTATGGGGTGGTATTATGTCTAGCTTGCGCTATCGCTATAGGTAATTTCTTTATTCTTCTACGAGAAGGAGCATCACAGGTTTCGTATACAAAAGAAGTTACCGATAGAATAGGATTGATAATTAAAATAGCTTTATTTGGGGGGATATTAGCTCTTTTTGGTACTGTGGATAAATGGGAATCAGCAGGTACTACAATGTTCATAATTAACATAATAGCTGTAGTCCTTAGTGGTTTTGAAACTTTCATCAGATGGAGAAAGAAGCTTTCAAAAGAAACAGGAGGAGGAGGAAGAATTATGGTCCTACTCTTTATTGCAGTTAATTTTGTAGTAAGGTATGTTGCAAAACCAGAAGCAGCAATTACAGCTATTGTAACTGTGTCAGCTTGCGTGTTCTTTGTTCTCTTTATTCTTGCTTATAGATATGCTACAGATGAAACATTATTTGAATAAAAAACGAGACAATTTAAGATAAAAACGAAATTAAACATTCGTAACATAATTTTTATAAGCAAACTTTTCAAACCCTAAACAAATTCTCCAATGCTGTAAAGATGTGTTATTAATGAGTGAAGAGCAATTCAATCCTGAGATAACAAAAAAGATTGAAGAAAATACAGAAATACTTATACAAAAAATCTTAGCTGAACAAAAGGAAGAGATTGATAAGATTAACAAAGAGACTAACGAAAAAATCAAGTTAATCGAGGAAGACATCGTTAAAGAAGCTGAGATTGAAGCCGAAACTGAATTCTTGAAAGAGAAAGCTATGCACGATTTAGATCTTCGTCTAAAAATTACAAAATTCAGAGATGAAATAGTAGACGAATTCGTTCAGAAGGTGAATAAAAAAATAAAATCTCTAATAGAAACTAAAGAATATGAAAAAAGTTTGAAAAACTTAATTTCAGAAGCTATCGTTACTCTCAAACAGCAGGAAATAAGCGTTTATTGTCGAAAAGAGGACAAAAGCATTCTATCTAAACAGTTTCTAGATTCAATATCGGCTGAAATAAAGAAAGAGCAGAAATTAGACGTTAAAATAAATGTTTCAGAAAGATACATCACAAATATAGGAGGGGTCATTATGGAAACTAGTGATGGAAAAATCAGTATTAATAACACTTATGAGAAGCGTATAGAAAGGTCATTAGAAGAGCTAAAGAGAGGACTTTCTTTAATGCTTATTCAAGAAGAAGGTTGAACAAGATGAGTAAAAATTTTGGTTTGAAAGTAGGTTTGTGTTTAATTATTGCTTTATTTGCTACAACTCCGTTTTCAAACGTATCCAACGCAATAGTTTCCTTGCCAATTACAGAAAATACATTTTCCCAAACAGGAGAACTTATACAAGCTTTTAATGGTAACATGTCTGATACCTCTATCATCAGGGGTGATACAATCTATTTTTATGCTACATTAGCTAATTTAGGTGATCAATCAGTAACAGTGATTTCTCTTAATGCGGAATTTGTGCATGCAGAAAATAGTACCCAATTTAATAGAAGGTATACTGTGGAATTTGATAGGGATCACAGATCAATTGGTCCAGAAGACTCATTTACTGCTACTATGGAGGAAGTAATAACAAATGCAGAAGCAAGTTACTATGTTTCAATATTTTTTGTTGCTGAAAATGTCTATGACGAAAGCAGTGATTTTGGTCCTCCTGCATTAAACTATACAGCTGTTGAAGATGTCCTTGTTTCTGTAGTTGATTTGGGGAGTTCTTCTAATGTTATAATAGGTATTGGTATAACTTTCGGTGTAATTGTACTAATTGTCATTGGTATAATTGTTTATGGCTGGTTGAAAGAGAAGCTTTCAAAACGAAAATATTAGAGATTATCTTCAAGCTAATTTTACTGACCAGCTTTTTGGTTGGTAAACTATTCCTTCCTTTTTTAGCTGTAAAAGTATTTTTTCCAATTGTGATCTGGAGATGTTAAAAAATGAGCAATTCCTTAAAATATCATCCAAAATCTCTGTTTTGCTTTCCTTTAAAACTAGAATCACTGTATCAGAAATTGAAGCAGCAGGCAAATCAAACATTTCAAATTCCTTGTTTTCATGAATTGCTATAATTTGTGATATATCATTCTCATCCACTTCCGCTAAATCAAAAAATTTCTCTGCAAGTGTTACTGAAAGTTTCTGCCTATTTAGGAATTTTTCACATATTGAAACACGTTTATCATAAATAACTGCTTCACCAATTGTATATGTTATTATTTTTCCACAAGTTTTACAGAAACGAAACATGTACTCTTCTGGAATATCATTAATAGTTTCACAACTATCACATCGAAAAACTATTTTCATTTCTGCACCATTTTCGTACGTTTTCTAGCAAAAATCAAGAAACCTGTATGCCCTATAATTCTTGTTTGAGGTCGAATCGCATTGGTTTTAAGCTGTAACTCCCTTTTAATAGTCTCAAAACATATGATATCTCCAAAATCATATTCTTTGAGTTCATGGTAGGTCCTTTCTATTTGATTGTAAGTAGGTATAAAAATAGAAACTGTTCCACTAGAACGTAAAGAACTATAAGCATGAGGGATTATTTCCTCAGGACTAGCTAAGTCCAAAACTATCGCATCAACATCTTCTTCATCGAATCCTTCAATCGCATCTTGCAGTTTAAGGGTTATAGCATCATTAAGCCCTAATTTTTTTATGTTGTTTGTAGATGTTTTGAAAGCTTGTTCTCTATTTTCATAACTGTATATATGACCATTAGGCCTTACATAGCTAGCTAAGATTGAGGTTAAACCCCCACTTCCTGTACCTGTTTCAATAACTCTTGAACCTGGTTTTATATCTCCATACAGCAAAATTAAACCCGCATCTTTTGGATAAATAATTTGAGAACTATGAGAAATTTTTGATAAGAAGTCTATTTGTAAAGGCTTGTAAATACTAACAGCAGTAGATTTACTTGTGAAAATACGTATACCATAAGGTTTTCCTATTACTTCATCAAATTCAATGAAACCTTTGTGGCAATGAAACTGTTTTCCACTTTCAACTTTGGTAACCCATCTTTTGTGTTCATTTAGAACAACTAGTACATAAGAGCCATCAGAGATAATGTTATCAGTGTTCTTATCAGAGGAAGTCATTTGGTACATTTATAATAGAAAAAAAACAATATAAATTCTATTTGGTATTGCTTTTTTTGATATTTTCTTTGTATCTATACGTTTTATTAATACCTTCAATTTAACATAATTAATAGTAAAATAAGAAAAAAGGAAAAATTAGAGAAAGCCCTTTTCTTCTAAAATGTCTTTTAATTTGGGATATCCTATTTCTTCAAGTTCGTACTTAACTCTGGCAATAGGTTTGTTAACGTTCACTAGTCTTGTTATATCTATAGGAGTTGCAGAAACAACAACATCACAATCTGTGTTGTTTATCGTATCCTCAAGATCTTTAAGCTGTTGTTCAAAGTAGCCCATTGCCGGCAATAGAGTACCAATGTCAGGATAATGATCGAAAGTTTCTTTCATACTTCCAACAAGATAGGGTCGAGGATCAATTAGTTCTTTAGCACCATATCGTCTAGCTGCTACAATTCCAGCTCCATATTTCATTCCCCCATGAGTTAATGTTGGACCATCTTCTATAACCAAAACTCGTTTTCCTTTTACTAATTCAGGTTTATCCACGAAAATAGGGGAAGAAGCCTCTACAATAATAGCTTCGGGGTTTACTTTTCGTATGTTCTCTTCTAGCTGCATAACATTCTTGTAGTCAGTTGTTGCAATTTTGTTTACTACTACAACATCTGCTAAATTTAGAGTTGTTTCTCCTGGATGATATCGAAGTTCATGTCCAACACGGTGTGGATCCGCTACAACTATTTGTAAATCAGGTTTATAGAACGAGAAATCATTATTACCTCCATCCCACAAGATTATATCCGCTTCTTTTTCCGCTTCTCTTAGGATTGCTTCATAATCAACTCCAGAATAGATTACCAAACCTCTATCAATATAGGGTTCATATTCTTCTCTTTCTTCAATAGTTGTCTCATGCTTATCTAAATCAGAATAATCAGCGAATCTTTGCACAGCTTGCTTTGCCAAATCTCCATAAGGCATGGGATGACGTATTGCTACGACTTTCTTTCCAGCATCATGAAGTAGTTGAACGATTTTTCTTGAGGTTTGAGATTTACCACTTCCAGTCCTTACGGCACAAACACTAATTAGAGGTTTGATACTCTTAATCATGGTTCCTTTAGTTCCTAGTAGGGAGAAAGCAGGACCAAGCGCATTAACTAGAGATGCTTTGTGCATCACATATTCATGTGAAACATCTGAATATGAGAAAACGACTTCATCTATATCTAGATCAATAATTAACCGAGATAATTCGCTCTCATCATAGATAGGGATGCCTTCTGGATATAAATCTCCTGAGAGCTCAGCAGGATATTTACGATCAACAATATCTGGGATTTGTGTAGCTGTAAAAGCAACTACTTCATACATTTCATTTGTTCTAAAATAAGTATTGAAATTATGAAAATCCCTTCCAGCTGCACCCATAATTATTATTTTACGTCTCTTTATTTCCATAATTATCGCCTTAGCTTCTTATGTTTCGAACTACTAGCCTATCTTAAAAAATTTATGTTTACACAGCTAATAAATACAGGAAGATACTTAGCTTTCCTTTTGTTGTTTTGAAATTTTCTTATTAATTCGCTTCTGAATTAAGAAAATTGAACCAATTGAAACAAAAAGACCCAGAAAAGTTGCAACGATTAGAGCTATATTCCTAATCTTCTGTGGGGAATTTTGTGAAGAAAACAAAGCAATTATCATCCCCCCTACGCTAAAAAGAAAGGGAGCAGTAAGTGCAAAAGCAAGCATCTTTTTGGTCACTATTGGATCTTTTTCTTCCATTTCATACTACCTCTCTATTTATTAAATATAGATTTATTGTTAGAACTTTACTATTAAGATATCAGAATTTATCCTCTTGATTTCGAAAAATAATAACAAGCGATTGTTATTACGTGTGAAGCAAGATAGTCTCTCTTTCCTAAACTTATAGGGGATGCACCTATATTGAATAATTCCTCTTCTTGTTTCTGTGGAAGGTCGTGTTGACTTCCTAGAACAAAACAAATAGATTTTTCTTTTATTGTTGTATCATCGTATTCTTCCAATGATTTTCCTTCAGGTGTAAAATAGTAGAATACGCTATTCTTTGCTAGATTTTTCAACAGTTCTTTAAAGAAAATCTTCTCAAATTTCAAACCATATTCTTTTGGATTGGAAAGAATAGCAAGAAGTTCTCTTAAGGAATCTAATTCACTTCTAAGTTCATTTCTTATTGATGAAATGGGTATGTAAATAGCTGATAATTCATTTGGATTCGAAAGATATAGGATAAGGTGAAAATCCTGGTTTGTTCTTTTTTGCCAGCGGTAAAGATTGAGTAAACAACGTGAAATTACATCAACTCTTTCTTGACCACCAACAATGGATTTTATTGTTTTTTTAGTCTCAGATCTGATTGTTGAAGAAGGCAAAAGGAAATACAACCTCATTTTTTTCTCTCTCACATGAAATAAAGAAAAATATAGAATAGAACTTTATTACCCGCGTCTTTCTTTTTTGGCTCTTATATTAGTCCGTCCTCTATGAATCGAGCATGAAATACAATAATAGGCAATTTTTTGCTGACGTGGAATATGAGCTCCTTCTGCCCTTAGTTCCTTTGCAAGTCTATAATCAACTGCACTAGTATAGATAGTATATTTCTTAGCTTTATCAGTTGGTACGAGGGCTCCACAACTATGACAGGTTTTCATAGAAGCGCGACCGCGTTTTCCACCTGACCTTCCCCCTGATTTACGTTTCTTAGGCATTATATTGTCACCTTCATGAAAATACATCTATCTCCCAATTTCTAGAGAATGCTTTTAAATTTGTTGAAAAGAGAGCTGTAAAATAAGCTACTAAGTTTTAGTTTCTTTATCAAAAAGCTTATTGAATGTTTCTTGTATATAATTCTCAGCTTCTTCCATAAGTTTATACCCAAGTTCTGTGATTTCGTAGTATTTTCTATCTATACGTTCTATTTCGTTTCTCATTTCAATTTTCCTAACTATACCCTCTCTCTCTAGCAAATACAGAATTGTATAGTTTGTGACAATTGCAGGACTAAAGTTAAATCTATTTTGAATTTCCTGTTTTAATTCATAAGCATATTTGGGTCCCTCTTTCAAAAGTTTCAAAATCCAAATCCACAAGAGATCTATCGTTAGATTCTTTTCCAATCTTAAGAAAGCTTTTGAGTTTTTTACTTCTTTTAATAAATCATTCTCAGAAGAAGTCATCTTTTAATGAAATTCTCCACTTGTTTAAAAGATTTAAGTAAAAGGGAAAGCAAAAAACTATTTGAGTGGAACATAAAGTGAAGATCTTGTTGCTCCTATACCAGGTGCACCATGTCGAACTATCTTGGTTGATGGTGAAAATTCTCCTAGCAAGTGTCCTATCATCTGAGGTTGAATCTCTACTTCGATGAATTCTTTTCCATTGTAGACAGCTACTACTGCTCCAACCATTTCAGGTAGGATTGGCATATCTCTAACATGTGTTCGCACAACACCTTTTTCTCCCCTTTCTTGACCCTCCATTGCTCTTCTAATATCCTCTAGCAACTTCTTTCTTCTTGGTGTCCAGAATTCTTGACGAGAAAGACTTCTTCTTCTTCTTGAAGGTAGTAAGTCTAATACCTCGTCCATACTCATTTGTTTCAATTCCTCGAGAGTGTATCCTCTGTATCTAAATTTTCTAGATGACACTGTTTTCTACCGAGCTTATACCGCTTTGTATTCATTTTAAACCTTTTGATTTTTGTTACTGCAATCCAGCGATTCTTCTATGGTTTGAATACTAAAAGCAAGTAATGATCAACGACCCAAGCTAGACCTGAAAGAATCATTGCAAACAACATTGGGATGGGTAATCCTGGAAATTTTCCATATTTCAACAACAAATTTTCGGTTACTTTTATACCTGCTATAATCCCTAGAATAGCACTTAAACCTATAGCTAAACCAAGTTCTTTTGTTATAAAGGATATAAACGAAGAATAAAAGATGAAATCTCCAACACCAATTGCAATTGATTGAATGGTAAATTCGATTGGTTGTTGAGAAATAGATAGGTTTGATTTCTGAAAAACTTTGCTTATGGGTCCTTTAAATACCGAATATATATCAAATAATGAAATAATAATAATAAGAGTTAGAAAAGTTGGAAGAGGTAGAACTAAGCCAAAAATTGTTCCAACAGCAATACCTAATATTGCTATTATTGTGTTCCTAAAATGTAAATTTCCTTTATTTAATATGAAACCCAAGAAAACTAAAATCCCAAGTATACATCCTAAAATTGAAAAAATGATTTCAATCCAAGGAAACAGATTAGGTTTGAGTAATTCAAGGAAATATCCATGTAACCAGAAGACACTAGTAGCAGAGATAAAGAGACTGATAGCGAATATACTCTTAAGCATTTTTTCTCGATTGTACTTAATTGCAATCATTATCAGCATTCCACTAACAATGGCAATTGATGCTAACAAAAAACCTTCAAGAAATTGCGTAGTGGAATTTCCTTCCCCTGGAATGAATATTCCTGTTTCGATAGTTATAGTTTGATATACAAATCCAACTAAATAGCTTAGTAAAAGAATGGGAATTAAAATTACAATTGTGGACCTCTTTGTTATAAAAGTAAGAAAAAGGAAACGATAAGGTGTAGAAGCCATTTTATCAACTCTGTTTATTCGTCTTGTTTTAGTTCATTTAAATTTTCCATGAATTATGTTTATCCAGTATACTCTAATTTAATCTTACTTTCACCTTCTATTCGATATTGGTCAACACCAATAGCAGAATATGCCCAAGTTCTAGTATTGAAATCGAAATAATAAAATCCCCAATAGTTGGGTAGTTGCTCTGAATAACCATTAACACCTCTTATATATGCTCCAAAGGAATAGTTAAGAAGATCCAATTCTGCAATGCTGGTAAAAACCTGAAGAGCGGTGTGCCCAGTTTGAATGGTAACATTGTATTCTTCCTCTGCTCCTGGTTTAAGAGAACCATAATCAATAATAGCAGTTACAATTACTTCTTCACCATTCTGCACATTTGTAGCATACTTCATGTAAAAAGTGATCCCTATTGTTAGCAGTATTAGTGAAGAAATACCCAATATGATTAGTATTAATCTTGTTTTTTTCAAGTTAAGTCACCAACCTTTGAAGAACCAGTTTTATCCTTAATTTCATCAAGTATGGGGGATATCATCAATAATTTAACCCCCCTATAACGAAAAGCCGTTTTAATCCAATTAATGATGGGGGTTACCAAACTGAAAAGAATAAAATTCCCAAAGAAATGTAGTAATGTAAAAGGAATACCTAGAATCAAATATGTGATTAAAGAGGGGATTGTAATAGCATCTTGAAGCACAAAAATTAAACCACCAATTGTTGTAACTACATCATAAATCAATGCGAAAATCCCTCCAAGAATTCCAAATTCCCAAAAAGATAGTTTGACAAAAGCTTTTCTTCCAAAACCAGCTAACAATGCAAGACCTATGTAACAGATCAATTTGAATGGTATAACTAACCCAGCTGTTGCATAGATAGTAGTTACTATGAACTCGTAGATTAAAGCAATTGAAACTGCTGCTAGTACTCCATAATATGTACCAAACAATAAGGAAATTAGAAAAATAGTAACTGAAATGAACTCTATATTTGGGATTAGAACAACTACAGTTGAAAGAACTATACCAAGAGCAGCAAGTGATGCTGAAACTGATAATCGTAAAATTATGGAGATTGTTTTTTTATCATCTTCTCTTGTCTTAGGACTATCCTCCATTTCTATACCCTACTTTCTTTTGATTCGTTTGCTTGTAAAGATACTTTTGATGTAGATAATTAGATTAAGTTAAATTTCTTTCTTTTCAATGATTTTTACTCTCAGATTATATTTTGCGTTGGAGACTAACTCAACCTTTTTTTATCCAGAACAAAGCTTTCTTCACATGGAAAAGGATTCCTCATCTGATGAAATTGAGCTCTTCAAGGTCATAAAAATAGATGTACTTACTGCAAGTCCAGATATTTTTTCTTCAGAAGAGGAAACAAACAGAGGTCATTATGCAGAAATCCCTCTTCTCAATTTTGAGTTAGAGAACGGAGAGAATTTTCTTATGGCCAATATACCAGTCTCAATTGCGATTGAAATAGCAAGAAAACTAAATGGAGTTGAAAGTGCAGATTCACGCCTCACAAATGCAGAACTTATACCTGAAATCTGCATTGTTGAGAGAATAATTATAGATTCAATTATTCCTTATTCGAATGCATATCAAGCTACTGTTGAGATAAAGTTAGAAGGATTTTCAGAGGTTCAACACTTTCAAATGATACCAAGTCATGCAACTCTTTTAGCCTTAATAGCAAATTCAGAGATCTTAATTTCGAACTCATTAATCAAAGCTACTGAAAATAAAGCATAAAAGTAATAGTATTATCATTAAAAATAGAATATATCTACACATATTGAGGTTATTACATTGGCACGAAATGAACAAAATCCTGATTTGAACGAGAATGAAAAACCAATCGAGGAGAAAAAAGTAGAGAATGACGTAAAAAAACAAGAAGAAGAATACAAAGGTCGAGATTGGGGAAAAATGATTCTGGGTGTTGTTTTTATTTTTCTAGTTGTAGTTGTATGGTATGTAATTGACTTATTTGTACCTTAAAACCAAATCCATTTAAGTGTTTAAATCAAGAATGGATTGGTTCCATGAAAGATGCATTTGTATCAGTTAGTAATCTATCCAAAACTTATGTTTCCAAAGGGGAAACACTGAATGTACTAACTGGTACAAGTTTTGAAATATTGGAAGGGGAATTAATTTGCTTGCTTGGTACTTCGGGATCTGGTAAAACAACTACACTAAACATTTTAGCAGGAATCGATAGACCCACATCAGGTGAAATCTGTTATAACGGGCACAACATAAATGAATGGTCACTGGATTATCTTTATGATTATAGATTAAAGGAGATAGGATTTATCTTTCAAGAATTCCATTTATTAGAACATCTAACATCTCTAGAAAATGTTATGGTTCCACTTCTATTAAATGACTGGAAAGAAGAAGATGCAAGGGAGAGAGCATTCAATCTACTAAAGCAGGTAGGTCTAGCCAATAAAGCAATGGGCCTTCCAAATGAACTAAGTTCAGGTGAAAAACAGAGAGTGTGTGTAGCAAGAGCTATAGCAAATAATCCCTCACTTCTTATCGCAGATGAACCCACAGGAACTTTGGATAGTAAAACAGGGGACGATATCATGAGACTGCTGCAAGGTATTTCTAAGAAGAATAAGATGACAATGGTATATACAACCCATGACCCCTATCTTACAAAAACAGCATCTAGGATATTTGTGATACAAAAAGGGATGATTGTTGAATCAAATGCTAAGAATCTAGAAGAAGTTGGTTATGGTAACATAATTTTCGGAAAAAATGATAAAGGAGAAATTTTATGAAAGAAGTTAAGAGATTTAATCCTCCGAAGAAGGAACTAGCTTTACATAAAAAGCTCTTCAATATCCTTTCATTTAATCTCCAACTAATTTTTAAAAATATTAGAAATAGAAAAAGAAGTACTGTTATCATAATACTCGGACTTACATTTTCACTCTCAATCTTGTATACAGCTTCGATATGGAGTCTAACCTCGCAGAAAATTATTGCTGATGATTATGTTGAATCATTAGATTATGAAATGTATGTTGAATCATGGCAAGACGATATAGAGTTATACAATCATATGTATAATTTTACTACTGAAGATCCCTTAGTAGAACAAGTAGACTGGATATATCCAGCAATTGCTTTGTTTAATTATGAGGATAAAGAAGACACATATAGATGGTTTCCGGAAGATAATCAAGAAGACATGGATAATCCTCTTTCACTGTCCAATGGATTCGTAATAACAAATAGAGCGATGGATAGAATTTCACTGAATTTAGAAATTGAGGGAAACACAAGTTTGCAATCTGGAGAAATTTTGATTAGTTATACTCAAGCAAAACAATTAGAAGAAATTTTCAATGAGGAGATTACTCCTGGTTATAAAATTAATTTAGCAATATCCAGAAGAATTCCTTATGCTGATAGAGGGGAAACACAATTTCAGCATTTTGAGATAGAGGATACAACTTTTGAGAATTATACTGTTGCAGGTATCTACAAATTTGTAGGACACAATACCATAATTGATAGATTAATAGGAGGGGGGGCAACCGAAAGCGCGGGAACAATCTTTGATTCAATCTTCTTCCCTGCTGATGTTTTAACCTCTTATGATTTCTATAGAATGATTAACTGGGGCGGTATTTTTCCAAGATTGTTAGTGAAAACAAATGCACAACAATTGAGGGCACAGGGAATTGAAAATATGCCTGATAATCTTTTAGCCTTAAGAGATCGTATACAAGTTAGTTATTATCATGCTTATTGTTATGTTTTGGATCATGCTCTTTCAGAAATGACAAATGAGTATGCAAGAGCTTTTGGTTCCACAAATCTCTTTGTTCCAACTATTACAACAGCAGTTTTTCTGACTTATTTTTCAACACAAATAACCATTAAAAAACGGAGAGAAGAAATAGCTTTTCTTAGGTCAAAGGGTGCCGCAAGTAGTCAAATTATCGGGATTTTTTTCGGTGAATTCTTCATCATTAGTTTTATTTCATTAATCTTAGGAATTGGCTTAGGAATCTTACTATCTGCACTAATTCCTTCCTTTGGGCAAAATCAGTTCTTTAATCGAACTCTCTTTAATCGATACTTCATGGAATTAGAGATATCGCCTTATGATATTGAAATGCTTTCTATTCTAATCTTAGGCTCATATTTAGCACTTACTCTCCTCAATGTTATTATCTATGTAAGAAAGGATATTCACGAATCAATGCTAGTAACACAGAGGGGACAAGAAATGTTAGAGATATCTGTGAAAATCATAGCGTTCGTTCTGACAATAGCAGGATTTTTGTTCTTTCTATTATTGGAATACAGAAAGCTAGCAGAAAATAGTACCACGTTTGGATTATCTTTGATATCAGCAAGTTATAGAGCACTCTATCTTTTCATTGCGGTTGTGTTCTTCTCTTGTTATTTCCTTTCTTTAGGTGTTAATTTCATCTTGAGAAATATGAAAATCATATATGATCGAATATTCAAAAAAAGTGGATTCTTCATTCATAAAAACATGCTCAGAGCTAGAAAGAGTTTTACTGAACTAACATTCTTTATAGTCGTAATTGTTTGTCTTCTTACAACGATTGTAGTTATTCGATCCACGAATATAAATAATAATAATGTTGAAGACGATTATAGATACGGAGCAGATCTAAGGATACAATCTCTCATTCCGGTAAACATAACGGAGTTTGAAAATCAAATACAATCGATCGAAGGAGTTCAAAGTGCGTTTGGTTTTTACTCAGTAAAAGCTTCTGTTAGATTATATGATGTCGAGGTTTTTGGAATTGATCCTTTAAAATTCCTGCAGGTTGGAAGGTGGATTGATTCCAGTTTTGTGGATATGTCAGCTGAAACAGCTTTAACTCAACTTGCGGGAAATCCTCTTGGAGTAATCATGAGTAATTTTTTAGTAGAGAGATTTCGCAAAAATATTGGCGACCCAATAACTGTACAAGATATAAGAGGTGGTACTTACGAAGACCTCATAATAGCAGCAAGTATTAACTCAGCACCAGGATTAGGGGTGGCACATGGTTATGACCCAAAAATGAATCGTGAAGTTACTGAATGGGTTCTTGTGAATAAAGAGATTATAAAGTATAGCTTAGGAATTAATAATGGATCACTTTTCTTAGCAACAACGGAGGAAAATGCTGACATTGAATATATTAGTGAAGAAATTAAGAAAATAAATCCGTTCGCAGTAGTAAATCCTGAAAAGATAAATCCTGATTATATTGGGTATTTCATCAATGAACATATCCCTCCTGCAAATAATATCTTATTAGTTGGTGCGATTTTTGTGAATATTATTGGTATTGTTTATATTTTTATTTCCACAGACTTTGTTTTAGAGCAAAGAAGGAAGGAAAATGCAGTTCTACTGGCTTTAGGTGGAAAACAATCAAAAGTTAGGAAGAACATTGTAAACGAAATTCTTTCCTTCATGACTACAACTTTTGCTATTGGTATTCCATTGGGTTTTCTTGGTTCAATTGTTACACTGACTTTCATCAAGCCTTTACTTATGACAAGGGAAGTAATACCAGTGACCTTACATGTTAGTCCGTTAATTTTTATTATTATGATCATTAGTTTATTTGCTGCTTCACTGATTGGGATTATACCTATCATAAGAAAACAAATGAAATACGAGATAGTACATGAACTTCGAGCAGTTGTATGATGTCTAAAGGATTTAGTATCTCTGAATTGCGAACTGGTACGATATTAAGCAAGTAATAGTTCTTCCTTTGCTTTTTCCAACACCTGATTAATCATATAATCTTCAGAATCTTTCCAGGATTGATCCATGAACGAGTAATTGTCTGGATTGAAAAGCTTAGTTACGGTAGTATAGGGGTCCAGAATCATAATTTGTAAATCTGGGAATAAAGACCAGAGTAGGGTGATTAGCTCTATTTTATCTTTTGGAGGTAGAAGAATTTTCCAGAGAAATCCTGTTTCTGTATCTCGAAAATCTGACTCATATGGAAGATCTAGATTCTGTAGAAGATAGATAATCTTAGTCATTGCCCTTTGACTGCAAATAGCTTTGAAAACTAATTCATCTTCTAAACCAAAAAACGATCTATCAAAATCAACTAAATAATTCCGGATAACATATTTACTAAGGAATCTTTTACGTCTAGATACTGTATATTGTGGAAGGTTTAGCTGTTTTGATAGGAGTACATACTTTTGTGTTGGATTATGTACGAGTTCCTTTAGTATTAAAAAATCAAGATGCTTCATTTGCCTTATAACATTCTTAGGTTTCTCTCTCGCAATTCGCTGAAAATAATCAAATTGAGGAACATAGTCTACGCTATCTATGTTTTTCTTCCAGATATCCCATTTGAATAACCACTTCTTGGATATTGGATCCCAATAAGTTAAATCAATACGAGTTTTAATACCCCTTCCTATTGTTGTGGAATGAACTATCTCCTCTATAAGATTGCTTTCTTTGAGATAATCCAAGAAGTTCAGAAACTTGTTGATTGAACCTATTGGAACATGAACTTTGATGAATATTCCAGTTATCCCCCCAAAGCATCTTTGACGTACGACTAAATATGGATGGTAATCTACTATCCTTTCAACTATCCCATATTTATCAATTGAATCTACCCTCAGAATAAAGATATGGCTCTCAAGACCTACAGATTCAGGATGATATTCTGCGTGAAAGCTAGTAATTATATTTTCATCCAATAGTCCTTCAATTCTCTTTTTAACTGTAGGCGGGGACAATTTTACCTTTTCTGCAAGTTTGCTGTGGGGTAATATTGGTTCTTGTAGTATGTGCTTCAGGATAAGATATTCCTCGTTTTTAAGACTCAAATATGTTCATTTATGAGTTCATTTGAGACTTAAAAAATATTTGTGCTAAAATAAAAAGAAAGGGATTATCGGTTTCGTTTTCTCCTTAAGAAGAAAACTCCACCTAAAATTGCTAATGAAGCTATTGTTGAGATACCCCATGGAAAAGCACTTTCATCTGTAGGTGTTGGAGTAGTTGGCTGGGTTGGAGGAGGAGGTACATAAAGCGCATATTTAATATCAATATTAAAACTATCTGAAAATCCTTCTAGCCAAGAAATAGATCTGATTTTTAGATTTAGTACTTTAAACAAACCTGAAGTCGCATTAAAGGTTAAAGTAATTGTCATGTCGAAGTCAGTTATATTTGTAGGTATGACAAACAAACCACCCATATCACCCATATCTACGCCTGTCAATAATCCGGAAAGAATAGTTGCATTAATTTCATCAGCATGAGAGTAACTATATATTTTGAGAAAACTGGTGTCTAAAGTTGTATTTACTTCCATATTGAAATTTGTAGTATAATCACTTATATTTTCTAAAAGATCATCGAATAGAATAAGATTTTCAGTATCATTTACAAAATCACCATAATATTGAAGATAGTTAGAAATACTACCTATCGTGAGTGGAAGTGCAATTGGAAGTCCAATAGGCAAGACGTAATTTGTTGAGACTACAAGTACGTCTTCAAATAATGTCTGATTGCTTTGTGAAAGACCATCTTTATCATATACATCATAATTATAACCATTATCTAACAATTCAGTAAATTCAATTTCCATCGTTGTATTTTCCTTGAGAAGCAACGAATAATCTTGTCCATAAAAACTCATATTTTTTAATTCAAACTTGTAACGTTCATCAGTTTCTACACCCCAATCAGTAGCTGCTTTGGTAGGAGTTGTAATGACCAATGAAAAAACAAGTAGTAGAATCCCATAAGAAATTATTAAACCTCTTTTCATTTAATCACCATTTGATTCTTTTAATAAATACTAGCTAATTTTCATTTATATACTATTCCTTATTACTTGAAATTTCTAACAAAAACAGACGTCTAGCTTACTAATACACTATTTACAAATGAGATTTGTTTCGATTTTTTTTAGCAGCTTCTACTACTTTTGCAGCAATTTCTTCGTTTACAGAAAGTAGCTTTTTTATGTCCTCTACTTTTGCTGTTGCAATATTTTCAATTATCTTGTATTCTTGTAAAAGAATCTGAACCTTAGCTTTTCCAATTCCCTTAATCGTTTCGAAAATTGTGTCCCTTACTGTTTTTCTTCTGAGTGTTTTATGATAGCTTATAGCAAACCTATGTGCTTCATCTCTTACATATTGAACTAATCGTAAAATTAGTGAACTTTGTTCAAATATTATAGGTGTATCCAACCAGTCAACAAAAATCTCTTCATTCTTTTTTGCTATACTAATTGCAGGAATATTGAGATTAAGTTTTTTTAGTACTTCTAGTGCTATATTTAATTGTCCTTTTCCACCATCAACTATTATGAGATCAGGTGAAGGATCCGTTTTCAGAACATCTGATGTATATCTTCTTGTCATTACTTCTCTCATCATTGCATAATCATCAGGATCAGTGTAATTTCTCCGAATCCTGAACCGTCTATACAATT
>JAGLTB010000031.1 GCA_023270155.1 Candidatus Heimdallarchaeota archaeon
TAAAAGCATCAATATAACGTCTTCTGGCTTCATGATAAAGCGTATCATAGACAAGAGAACTCTTGCCTGATCCAGAGATGCCTGTAACAACAGTTAACCCTTCCTTAATCTCTACATCAACGTCTTTCAGATTGTTCTCTCTTGCACCTGTGATTTTGATAGTCACCAACAACACAATCCTATGTTTAACGAGAAATATTTCATTATAAAAGAGTGCTCTCTATTTAGAAAGTTGACAAGGATTACATTTCTGTTAATATTCGCATATCTGCTTTGTTGAAATGCCTGTAAGCTGCTTTACCCTTGTTTTCAGTTAGAAGAGAAATGTATCTTTGTAGCGATTTTAGACCTTCTTTTCCTTTCATCTTTTTACTAAAGGACATTCTGAGAATCCATCCACCACTCTTTTTCAGACTCTTTGTAGGAGTTAAAATATCCTCAATTTTATTATCTGGAATTAACTCTACTTTGACACCCTTTTTTTCCAGAATGGGAAACATCCTCTCCTTTAGATGTGTCCAATTGCTATAATACCTAACTCCCTTTTTCATTTCCAGGAAATATTCATTGAATCCGAGAGATAAACTAGCTCTATCTTTGTCTTCTTCTAGATCACCATATAATCCAAATGCCCAAAGAAGTTTTATGAAGTATTTTCTATACTCCTTTCTAAGATTAGCTCTTGCATGTGATAAATCTTTCAAAGGTTCGATTGTTTTTACTAGATTATGAATTGCATGGTAAACAACCTTTTTCTCTTTTGGTAGACTTGTCTCTGCTGGAAACTCTACTATCTTAAGATCAATTGAATAAGGTTTCATCTGGACTATTTGATTATCTGATAATTTCTCCCTTATCTTCTTCAAATGCAGTGTACTTTCCCAAGGTTTGACGAATGATTTGTAATCATCTTCAGGTATTTTTTTTCCAAGCCTTTTTTCAACCATCTCTCTGCTGAGTTTCGGAGAATCTTTACATGGAAATTCAGAACAATAAGCACAGTTTTCTACAGAGTTATACATCGCACATTGTCTATTGGGGCAGTTTGGTATATAGATAAAACCTTCCTTAGATTGACAACCCCAACACTGTTTTAGCTTATCAGGTTTGGGATTCCAGTTGATGTACTTTCCACAACCTTCAGCTGTGAATTTTCTGTCTTCTTCTGTAAGTAAATTTTCTTTGTATAATGGGCAAATAGCGCATAAGTTTCCACATTTACTTATTTTAATTGACATAGCAAAAAGAAAGAATTTTTTCATTATTTAAAGATAAGGTCTTACTTGATAGCTATTAATGCAAAATGAACATGCTCTAGAAGTTAAACTTATTCGATAAGTATGAGATCTTCTTTAGAAATCATCTTTTTGCAATTTGGACAAATTTCTTTAATCTCTAACCATTCAAGAATATGTTTTGTATGTACATAAACAGAACAACAAGAAAGAATTATTACTTCATCTAAGGGATCTGTTTCGGGTGTTAAATCTAAACCACAAACTATGCAATTTGGTTTAGGGGCACCACATTTGTCGCAAATATTCTCTTTTTCAATGAAGACATCTCTGCAACTATAACAAATAATAGTATTAATACTCTGAAAGCTTAATCTTGTTATTAATGAATCTTTAAATGAGCGAATTCTTGCTTTTGACATTCTTCTAATTTTATCAGCTGATGGCATACTGTCTCTTCCAGAGCTTAAAATAATAATACCGCCAAAAACTACAATCAAGAATATTAAAACTAACAGAAAAATAGTCAGAGGGGTAAAGGATCCCAAAACAATAATGATTATAAATGGAATCATCATACCAATAATAATTGCAGAAAAAAGAATTCTAACTGTTTTACGCATTACTTTAGTTAAAGAAATTACTTGATAAAAGTATTTGGTCATGAGGAATTTTCAATAAATAAATTTGAAAGATAGAGTTTGAAATTATAATCTTGGAAAGAAGTCCTCTTCTATTATCTCCAATTTTATAATTAGGACATATTTCTTTGATCTCTAACCATTCAAGTATATGCTCAATGTGAACATAAACAGAACAACAAGGAGTAATAACTACTGTATCTGAAGGATCTGTTTCAATGGATAAATCCAAACCACAGACTATACATTTTGGTTTAGGAGCACCGCATTGATCGCATACGTTCTCCTTTTCAATAAAGATATCTTTACAATTGTAGCAGATTATTGAATCAACACTCTGATTTCTTAAGATTGATGATGCTTCTAATGAATCTTAAATTGAACTATCTTTTGCATCTGGTTCTCTCCTTAATCCGTAAAATGTTGGCTTCCAACCTGTCATAGACGATAAAAGAATAAAAAAACCTAAGATTCCACATATAGGATAGAAAAATATGATTAAAAATCCAACTGTTGGATTTATTGATGGATTTACGTATTTAAATATTAAATAATAGAAATATGAGAAAAAACCTAGGTAAAGGAAACTAAAAATTAAAAGAATTTTCTTACTAGGTTTACGCATAGATGTAATTAAATGAACCTTCACTGATAAATATATTTCTGCTAATAAATCTTAGATGATTAATCTTTATTGATTGACACAAGTTTATCCAATAAAATAATGCAGGTTTTTATTCCATTTTCAAACCAATCAACCATCATATTCTCGTTTGGTGCATGATTATTTTCATCAGGTTGAGCATAGGGGATTATATAGATAGGTTTCTCTGTTACTTCGTATAATGGTTGAAGAGGCAAACTTCCTCCAGCAATAGGTACTTTAAGTGGGTCTTTACCAAATCCTTCTTTTACAGCTTCTTCCAGAATATCTGACCATGGCAGTTCAAATGGAGTAAATAAGGGGTAAAATGAAGTACCAAAACTAATCTCACATCTATCAAGGATTTGCTTCATTCTTTCTGATTGATTTTTCAGTTTCTCAAAGTGATCTAAAATCAACAATCTTATGACTTCAGGCTTTTGGTGAGGTACCAATCTAAAATCGAGATCAACAACAGCTTCTCGTGGAATAACCGTGCGAGCTTTTTCACGCACACTACCTGACAGAATTCCTCTGATATTGCTAGTTGGTCTGAACATTTTTCTGTGTTCAAGAGGTTGGTCCTGTTCCCCTCCAAAATAAGTGAGACCTAATTGTTTCTTATAATCCTCTGGATCTCTTTTTAGCTGTTCTGTAGCTTCTAATGCTTTTGCACTTGGAGTGAAAACATTATCATAAAATCCTTCGATGAGACATCTCCCTTCGTCATCTCGGATGGTTTTTAGAATGGATATCAAATCCCAAACTGGATTAGGTTGTATTCCCCCAAAGTTCCCAGAATGAACATCAGTATTTGAGACCATATGTTCTATTCTCATGGTTAATATCCCACGGGCACCAAATTCAATTGTTGGTTTCCATGTTGTATCAGCAGGACCATCAGAAACAACGACTAAATCAACATCTTTGAAGAAGGAAGATTTGCTTTTGAGAGCTTGGTCTAGATAAGGTGATCCCGTCTCTTCTTCTCCATCAAATACAAATTTTACTGCTACACCAAGTTCATTTGCTTCTAAAGCACACTCTATCGCACACAGGTTAGCAAATAACTGTCCCTTATTATCTCCAACTCCTCGAGCATATATTCTACCCTCTCTTATTTCGGGCTCAAAAGGAGGAGAAATCCAATCATCAATTGGATCAGGAGGTTGAACATCATAATGACCATAGAATAGTATTGTAACAGTGTTTTCTCTCTGAATTTGAGCTTTCCATTCAGCTATAACAACTGGGTTTCCCTCAGTCTCAATTAATTCTACATAATCCGCAGTTCTATTCAGACGTTTGATTAACCATTCTGCAGCTTTTATTACTTCTTCTTTTTTTCCTGTGATACTTGGTATCCTTATCAAATCAAATAGATCATCTAGAATCTCCTTCTTTTTTTTCTCAAAAATATCTAAACCTTTCATAAATAGTCCTCGTTTCCTTTTGAATTAACTCTTTTTAATTTTTCACTTTGATGAAAACCTTTTCTTTGCAATATTTAATTCACGTTTTTGCAGAGTCCTGTTGCTCAATTTCTATGTTATAATCGTATATTTCCAGTTTCTTGGATTTTACTTTCCTTAATGGATTTGTAAGAACCATTATTAAATGCTCAAATCCAAATTTGTAGTTAATTTTAGACCAGAAGAACAGTAAGAGAAACCAGAAAATTAGAAAGGAGATTTCAAAAAGAAATATAGCTACTGCATTATTCATGTAGGGATCTGGCATTCCAAATGGAAATAAAACTCCTCCATTAAAAGCTGAGTGAAATAAAGTGGAAATAATCCCATTGAAAATAGGCTCAATAATGTATAAAGTTAAAGTAACTATGCCGAATTTTCTAATTAGACGTGTTTTTTCTGCTATCCGAATTCTGTCTTCAGCAGGTTTGTATTCAATTCTTTTTACAATGGGAGTGAAGAGTAGAACCATTATTCCGAGACTGAGAAATAGCAATTCCCTAGGATAAATATAGTAATCAAGAAGTTCATATATTACTCTTAAAGCTCCTTCTTTTGCCATTAAAATTCTGATAATAAGTGAAACAATAAATCCTCCTAAAAAGGTTAATCCAAGTCCGTATCCTATTTTTCTGATCTGTTTAATTTCCTTTCTCTGAGCAACTAAAATACCTCCAATAATACCAAAAATCGCATAAACTCCCATTGGAAAAAAAGCAAGTTTAGGACCAAAAAACATTCCTAAGATAAAAGCAAAGAATACAAATATTCCACCTTTATCAAAGGAAAGTAGGATGTAGGGATTTATAATCTCTGAAAT